>NZ_RAVY01000036.1:0-58691 GCF_003611625.1 Corallococcus sp. CA054B | reverse complement strand
GCGTTAGGAAGCACGCCATGGCGCATCCCGTAAGCATCGAGGCGACGACCGAGACCTTCGACTCGCTCGTCATGGAGCCCCGCGACGAGCTGGTGGTGGTGGACTTCTGGGGCCCCGGCTGCCCGAACTGCGACATCTACGCGGCCGCCGAACCGGAGCTCCTCAAGGAGCTGGACGGCGCCCCCATGCGCGTCGTCAAGGTCAACGCCTACGAGCACGAGGCCCTGGCCACCCGCTTCGGCCTGTTCGGCATCCCCACCTTCCTGCTGTTCCGCAACGGGAAGCTGCTGGGGAAGATGAGCCAGTACTACGGCAAGCCCTACTTCCTGGGCGTCATCCGGGACCACCTGCCCGGCGGCGCCAAGGCCCAGGCCTGAAGCTTCAGTCCCGGTAGCCGCGCGCCTGCAGCCGGAACAGGTGCGCGTACCGCCCGTCCAGCGCCATCAGCTCGTCGTGGCTGCCCAGCTCCTGCACCGTGCCGTTGTGGAGCACGGCGATCTGATCCGCCATGCGCACCGTGGAGAAGCGGTGCGAAATCACGATGGCGATGCGGTCCGCGGCCAGCGCCTGGAAGCGCTCGAAGAGGGCGTGCTCCGCCTCCGCGTCGATGCTGGCCGTGGGCTCGTCCAGGATGAGCACCTCCGCGTCGTCGCGCATGAAGGCGCGCGACACCGCCAGCTTCTGCCACTGGCCGCTGGACAGCTCCTGGCCCTTCTCGAACCAGCCGCCCAGCATCGTGTCGTACTGGGCCGGCAGCGCCGCGATGACGGAGTTCGCCCCGCCCTGCTCCGCCGCCCGTTCGATGGCAGGCCGGTCCTCCAGCGCGGGCACGTGTCCCAGGCCGATGTTCTCCGACACGCTGAACTGGTAGCGCACGAAGTCCTGGAACACCGCCCCGAAGCGGCCGCGCAGGTCGTCCGCGTCCATCCGCGCCGTGTCCACGCCGCCGTAGACAATCTGGCCTTCCGTGGGCTCGTACATGCGCAGGAGCAGCTTCACCAGCGTGCTCTTCCCCGCGCCGTTCTCCCCCACCAGCGCCAGCTTCTGGCCGGGCTTGAGCGTGAGGTTCACGTTGCGCAGCGCCCACGCGTCCTTGCCCGCGTAGCGGAAGGAGACGTCTTTCAGCTCGATGGCGTTGTTGCGTCCGCGCGGCGGTGAGACGGCGGGCAGCGCGCGCGGCGTGTTCTCCAACGTGGGGATGTCCAGGTAGGCGAAGAGGTTGCTCATGAAGAGCGCGTCCTCGTACATGGAGCCCACGCTGGTGAGGATGCCCTGGAACGCGGCCTGCCCCTGCCGGAACACGGCCAGGTACAGCACCATGTCGCCCACGGAGATGCCGCCGGCCGCCGCGCGGCTGGCCACGAAGAGGTAGCAGCCGTAGAAGGCCGCCAGCGACAGGAGGCCCAGCCCCAGGCCCCACACCATGCGCTTGCGCGCGAGCGCCCGGTCCTCCGCGAAGAACTTCTGGAACAGGTCGCGGTAGCGCCCCAGCACCAGCGGCCCCAACCCGAAGAGCTTCACCTCCTTCACGGTGCTGTCACGCGTGAGGATCCACTCCAGGTAGTTGAGCTTGCGGCCCTCCGGCGCGCGCCACGAGTACAGCCGGAAGCCCTCCGCCGCCAGCCGCGCCTCCGCGATGAACGCGGGGATGGACGCGGCGAGCAGCACCACCACGCTCCACGGCGACAGCGCCACGAGCAGCACCGCGTAGGTGGACAGGGTGATGACGTTGCGCACGATGCTGAACGCCTGCATCACCAGCGACAGCGGGCGCGCGTTCGCCTCCCGCCGCGCGTTCTGCATCTTGTCGTAGGTGTCCGAGTCCTCGAAGTGCTTCAGCTCCAGGTCCAGCGCCTTCTGGAGGATGCGCTCGTTGAGCAGGTTGCCCAGGTGCGCGCGCAACAGGTCCTTCGTGAGCGTGAGCCCGCGTTCCACCACCGCGGAGGCCACCATCAGCGCGAACTCCGTGGCCACGAGCCCCAGCACGCGCGAGTTCGCCGCCGCGTCGCCCTTCGCCGCGGCCACCACCGTGTCGACGATGAGCTTGCCCACCCACGCGATGGCCGCCGGCAGCAGCGCCGCCACCAGCGTGAGCACGCCCAGCACCACCGCGCCCCGGGGGCTCGCCCGCCAGAAGAGCTGGAAGGTGCCCGGCAGCTGCTTGAAGAGGACGCCCGCGTTCTTCAGACGGGCCCGGAGCGAAGGCGGCGGTGTCGGCAGGGGACGTGGCAAGGTGCCGCCCCTCATAACGCCTTGACGCGCGCCGCGCTGGACTTCCCTGCTTTCAGGAAGCCGGTGCGCCCCCGCCGTCCGGCAGGGTGGCGGGCGGGGCGGCGTGCCGCGAGATGAGCACGTCGCAGCGCGAGTGCCGCAGCACGCCCTCCGTCAACGCGGTGGGCGGATTCGCGGAGGACATGCCCAGCGTGAGCAGGTCCGAGTCACGCTCCCGTGCCTCCGTGAGGATGCACTCGCACGGGTCTCCGAAGCGCAGGCGGAGCTCCATCACCCGGCCCGTCTCCCGGTACGGCGCCAGGAAGCGCGCGAGCGCCCTTCGTGCCGCGTCCTCGCGCTCCTGCCGCCGCAGCAGCTGCTCCGCGAGCGGGGCGTCCTCGTCCTCGCGCAGGTCCACCACGTGCAGCACCTCGATGGGGGTCGAGGCCGGACACAGGCGCATCGTCAGCTCCAGCGCGCGGCGGGACTCCCGCGAGAAGTTCACCGCGACGAGGGGCCGGTGGTAGACGCGGCCCGGGTGCGGCATCACCACCAGCACGGACGCGTCCACCTCCCGCACCAGGCGCATCACCAGGGCGTCGTCCGGCAGCGGCTTCGCCGGTTGGGGCAGGTGCGGCCGGCCCACCACCAGCACCTCCACACCCTGGTCCTTCGCCAGCTCCGCCGCCTCGTGCGGCGCGTCACCGGTGCGCAGCTCCTCGCGCACGTCCACGTCCGGCCGCTGCCGCAGCCGCTTCGCCGCGGACGTCACCGACCGGCGCAGGCACTGCTCGCCGCCCACCGCCCCCTCCGGGCCGGTATGGCCATCCGTTGGCGGGCTCACATGCAGCACGCTGAAGGCCGCCCCGTGCGCGAGCGGGAGCCGCAGCGCGCGCGCCAGCGCGAACTCGGACTGCAGGGAGAAGTCCAACCCCACCGCCACCCGCCGCAGCCCCCGCTGGGCGCGGAGGAGGCCGTCGGGCAGCAGGGGCTGACTCCTTCTGAAAGATACGTTTGGCCTCATCTCGACTCCCTTCCACCTCACCGCTGGACGCACCGCGCGGAAGGGCTTGCCGCCCCACGCGGGCCCTCATCGACATACATTCAGCCCCGTCGGTGGATGTGCCACCCGTCTTCTGCGGGGACGCTGCGTCCGCTGCCGGGCGGCGGTGCACGCGAGCGGCGTGGCCCGGCGGGACGCCCTGGCGGGGGCAGGCGGACAGGCCTTCCATCCTCTGGACGCAGCCCTGTTTCTGTAACGTTTTCAGGGGGCCGCACCGCTTCGTTCAAGGACTCCAGGGCAGGCGTGCGTTCAGGGCCGCCATTTCAACGGTTTGAGACGTTCACCGCAGGACCTTGGGGAGAGCGGGCGTTTTCAGGGGCTCGGCCAGCCCTTTGCAGAGACCTCTGCCCGGCCTCTCACGAGGCCATGGGCGGCGGGTCGGACGGCAGGACGCAAGGGAGCGGGAACATGCGAGGGGTCATCACCGGACGTGAGGTGGTTGCCAACCTGGGACTCATCTACCGGGAGTTCGGAACAGCCTGTGTGTTGCGCTGTCTCTGGGTGATGCTCAGCGGGAAGTCCACCACCTTCCTGGAGGTGGCGTGCCCCTGCGAGAAGATGCGGCAGTGAGCACGCGCAGCGCAGAGACAGCTCGGGCCGCGGGAAGCGCTGGCTTCCGCGGCCCGAACGGTTTCAACGGCGATGCGGTGAGGCGTCGCTAGCGCTGATAGGGGTCCGCGTCACCGCGGCGCACTTCCTCGCGCTCGTCGCTCTTGTCCTTGATGGCGTGCTTCACGTCCTCGACCACGCCCTTGACCTTGCCCTTGAGCGTGTCCGCCTTGCCTTCGGCTTCCAGCGAACGGTCGCCGGTCGCGACACCCACGGTTTCCTTCACCTTGCCCTTGGCCTTGTCAGTCCACTCGCCCATGGCGTCCTCCTGACGTCGGTGTGTGAATCGTTGTGGAGGACAACGTGCTCACGTCACAGGCGCGCGGCAGGTGACGGTGGCTCGTCCGCACGGCCGCCCTGCTCGAGCCGGGACAGGCCGGAATGTCAGGCAATGGACAGTGCGCGGCGCGCGATGAAACGACACGCGCCCTGCCCTCCCTACCCCTTGCGTCCCTGTTATCCACGGAGACCCGGGAGTCTGGCTGGCAAGACGAAGACGTTGCATTGACGCATCCGCACTTCGCCCTCAGGCTGGGTCCGTTCAACCGGATCCGTCACCCGATGACCCAGCCCGATTCCCCTTCGACCCAGGCGCTGCTCTTCAAGCTGCTCTTGCTGCGCACGCTGGTCGTCACGGTGGCGGTGGCGCCGGCCATCTACGTCGACATGCAGCTGCTGGACGTGGACGCGAGCCATGCGGGGTTCGTGCTGGGCGTCGTCACGCCCATCGTCATTGGCGGGTTGGCGTTGGTGGTGCCCATTGGAGCGGTGGGCGCGCTGTTGCGGCACGCGGTGGAGGCGAAGGCGAGCCCCGCGGAGCGGCTGAGGCGGCTGTTGCGGCTGCCGGGCGTTCTCACGTTCGTGGAGGCGCAGGCGGGCTGGTTCCTGGGCGGCATCTTCTTCAACGGCGCCATTGGCCTGGCGCTGGACCGGCCGCCGCGCGTCATCCTGGTGGGCGTGGCGGTGGCGATGAGCGCGGGGCTCTTCAGCGCGCCCATCATGTACATGCTCTACGAGAAGGCGCTGGCGGCGGTGACGCTGGAGGCGTTCCGCCGCGCGCCGCATGAGCGCCCCGCTGGCGAGGGACTGTTCCTGCCCAGGCAGAGCTGGTTCCTGCCGGCCATCGTCGTGTCCGCGCTGCTGATTACGTGCATCACGAGCATCGCCACGTTGCAGCTGCGGCTGGAGAAGAACCTGTCGTCGCTGGCGGACGACCTGGAGCTGTCGGGCCAGTACCGGGGCGCGGCGCGGGTGCGCGCGCGCATTGAACCGTTGCAGCGCGACCTGACGCTGCCGGTGGCGTTCCTGGGCGGGTTCGCGGCGCTGGGGGCCATCCTCACGGCGGCGTGGGCGGCGCGCCGGCTGGCGCAGGGCGCGCGGGCGGTGGGGGCGTCGCTGGACGCGCTGGTGGAGGGCCGCGCGGCGCCACCGCAGTGGGTGTCCACGGATGAGCTGGGCGATCTGTCCGCGCGCACGTGGCTGCTCTATGAACAGTTGCAGGAGCTGCCTCGGGCGCTGAGCTCGTCCGCGGGGCACCTGGCGAAGGCGGGCACGCGGCTGACGGAGGCGAGCGACCAGCAGAACCGCACGTTGTCGCGGCAGGCGTCGGCCATCCACCAGGCGCGCACGACGGCGCAGGAGATCCAGCAGATGTCGAAGCTGGCGGCGAGCCGCGCGGGGAGCGTCCTGCAGGTGGCGGAGCGCGCCGCGGCGATGGGCAAGCTGGGCGAGGAGTCGCTGGCGGGCACGGAGCAGGGGCTCGACGACATCCGCGGTCTGACGCACGGCTTGAATCAGCAGGTGGTGGACCTGGGCACGCGCGCCCGCGAGGTGGGCCGGGTGTCGGAGGTGGTGAAGTCGCTGGCGGACCAGTCGCACATGCTGGCCATCAACGCGGCCATCGAGGCGAGCCGCGCGGGCGAGCAGGGCCGGGGCTTCGCGGTGGTGGCGCGGCAGATGCGCGAGCTGGCGGACCAGTCCATCAAGGCGACGGGCCAGGTGCGCGGGCTGCTGGAGGGCATGGAGACCGCGACGGGTGAAGCGGTGGCCACGGCGGACAAGAGCTCCGCGGGCGTGGAGGCGGCGCTGGTGCCGCTGCGCAAGAGCGGCGAGCGGCTGCGGGGGCTGATCAAGCTGACGCACGAGTCCGCGGCGGCGGTGCGGCAGATTGCCGAAGCCGTGGCGCAGCAGCACGCGGGCGTGGATCAGCTGTTCAGCGCGGTGAGTGAGATGGACGAGCTGATGGCCGCGACGCTGCGGCAGCTGGGCACGACGCAGGAAGCGGCGACGGCGGTGGCCCAGGCGACGGGGCAGGTGTCGGAGCTGGCGGAGCGGTACGTTTCATAGTCTGGCATTCCGTCTGCCATTGCATTAGCCTCCCCCCGGTCGAAAAACGGCGGACCGGTTCGGTGAGCCCCGGTCACTTCCATGGTGGAAGCACTTGTCCGTCTCCTTCGGGATTCAGGACCCACGGCCCTTCGAAGGCATTCGTGTGCCTTCGCGAGGTCCACCATGAAGCTGAATCACCTTGATCTGCAGGTCCCCGACGTCCAGGCCACCGCCCGCTTCTTCGTGCGCTACTGCGGCTTCACGTCGCACGCGAAGAACCATGACTCGCCCGCCATCGCCATGCTCGGCGGGGCGGATGGCTTCGTGCTCATCCTCCAGCGCCGCAAGCGCGACTCCGACGTCTTCCCCGAGGACTTCCACGTCGGCTTCCTCCAGGACTCCGAAGCCCCCGTGCTCGCCTTCCATGAGCGCGTGAAGGCAGACGGCCTGGAGGTGTCCGACGTCATCCGCAACAACCGGGGCACCCTCGTCTACTGCCGCGCCCCGGGCGGCATCCTCGTGGAGGTGAGCTGCCGCCCCGGCGCCGCCTGACGCGCGCCCCGTCAGCCGCTCCGCGCCATGCGGAGCGGCGCCTCTGCTCCGGCGTCCTCCATGGGCGGCACGTACGGCCAGCCCTTCAGCGGACCCTTGCCGGCCTCGCGCGTGAGGTAGTCCGCCGCGATGTTCGCGCTCTCCATGATGGTCAACAGCCCGCTGCCCGGGTGCGTCCCACCGCCCACGAAGTACAGCCCTTCCACCTGCGCGTTCTTCACGCGGGGCCGCAGCGGGCCCAGCTGCATCCAGGTGTGCGACAGGTTGAACACCGCGCCCCGGAACACGTTGAAGTCGTCCCTCCACGTCTCCGCCGTGAAGTAGCGCTCCGCCTTCACGTGCTCTCGCAGTCCCTTGATGCCCACCTTCTCCAGCATCTTGGGGATGCGCTCGCGCAGCGTCGCCTCCGTCTTCGCCCAGTCCACCGGCCTGGCCGTGTTGGGCGTGGGCACCAGCACGTACAGCGTGGAGTGCCCCTTCGGTGCTCCCGTGCCGTCCGTCACCCCCGGGTTGCACACGTAGAAGGGCGGGTCGTCCACGTCCATCGTGCGGTCCTCCAGCGCGTCCCTGTCCGTGCGCCTCGCGCTCTCCGACAGGTAGATGAGGTGGTGCGGCAGGTCCGCGTACGTCGTGTCCACCCCGTAGTACGCCATGAACGTGCTGCACGAATACTTCGCCCGCTCCAGCGCTCCGTCCGACAGCCGCGTGCCCTCCCGCAGTTCCGGCGCCAGCAGCTTCTGCGCCGCGTACGCCAGGTCCGCGTTCACCACCACCGCGTCCGCGTCCAGCACCGCGCCGCTCGCGAGCTTCACGCCCACCGCGCGCCCGGCCTCCGTGCGCACGCGCTCCACCGCCGTGCCCATCCGGAACGTCACGCCCAGGTCCTGGGCGCACTTCATCATGCCTCGCGCCAGCTCCCGGAAACCGCCCTGCACGTGCCACACGCCGAAGCACAGCTCGATGAACGGAATCACGCTGAACACCGAGGAGCACGTCGTCGGGTGCAGGCCCAGGTACTTCGACGGATACGCCAGCGCGTACGTCATCCGGTCGTCGTGGAAGAACGAATCCAGCTGCCGGTAGAGCGTCTGCCACGGCTTGAAGCGCAGCGTGGGCGCCAGCCGCCAGGGCGCGTAGTAGTCCAGGCTGCCCGCGTTCGTGCAGATGAACTTCTCGTACGCGAGCGCGTACTTCCGCCGCCCGTCCTCCATCCACTCCTGGAGCGCGCGCCCCTTCCCCGCGCCGAACCTCTCCAGGTCCTGGCCCATCCGCTCCAGGTCCCGCCGCGTGTCCAGGTGCGTGCCGTCCCAGAAGTGCACGCGCGTGTTCGGGTCCACCGGCACCAGCGTGACGTAGTCCTCCAGCCGCTTCCCCGAGCGATGGAAGATCTGCTTCAGGATGCCGGGCAGCTGGAGGATGGACGGGCCCGTGTCCACCGCGTACTCGCCGCCCTCCCCCAGCGTGAGCCCCTTCATCCGGCCCCCGGGCACCGGGTCCTTCTCCACCACGGTGACCCGGAAGCCCTGCCCCGCGAGGTTGATGGCGGCCGTCAGGCCTCCCGGGCCCGCGCCCACGACGATGACGTGCTGAACCATGTGCCTCACGATGCCCGGCCCCATGCCGCCTGGCGACTGTCCCTTGAGGACGGCCCGCACGAAAAAGCGTTTCCATCCGGGACTCCGGGCGCTCCGCCGGGCGTTGGCTCCAGTGCGGACCCGCTCCCTTCCCCGGGAGCGTTCTCTGGAAGACGGGCCTACATCCTGAATCCCCAGGGTGCCCTGCCTCTTGTAGCCTGCGACGCGCATCCATGAATCCCCCCTCGGAGGCCCGCCCACAGGAAGTCCTGCTGTTCACCCTGGAGCGGCAGCGCTATGGCCTGCCCGTGGAGGACGTGCGCGAGTTGGTGCGCGCCGCGCGCCTCACGCCCCTGCCCCGGGCCCCCGACGTGGTGGAAGGCCTGCTCAACCTGCGCGGTGAGCTGCTGCCCGTGCTGGACCTGCGCCGCCGCTTCCGCCACCCCGCTCGCGCCCTGTCCCCCATGGACCACTTCATCGTCGCCTCCGCCGCTGGACGGCTGGTGGCGATGCGCGTGGACCGGGCCGAAGGGCTGCACACCGTCACCTCCGGGGAATGGGACCCGTCTCCCCGGGAGCTGCCGGGCGTGGGGTTCGTGGCCGGAGCCGCGAAGCTGACGGACGGGCTCGTGCTCGTGCACGACCTGCGCTCCTTCCTTTCCGAGGCAGAGGCCCTGCAACTCGACAGCGCGCTCGGAGCCCTTCCGGAGCCCGCTTGATTGGCGGCGTCCTCCCCCCGGGCTTCAAGGAGGTGCTCGCCCTGGTGGAGGAGCGCGCGGGGCTCGCCGCGCCCAGCTGCCTGGCCGCCGCGCTGGAAGGCATCCAGCGCGCCATGGCCCGCGCCAACCAGGACGACGTGGAGTCCTACCTGCGCGAGCTGTCGTTCAACAACGCGCTCCTGGACGACCTGCTCACCGAGCTCACCATCGGGGAGACGTACTTCTTCCGCACCCACGAGCACTTCGACCACCTGCGCCGCGTGGTGCTGCCGGAGCTGCGCGAGCGCCGGGGGCAGGACCACCTGCTGCGCGCGTGGAGCGCGGCGTGCTCCTCCGGTGAAGAGCCCTACTCCATCGCCGCGCTGCTGATGGCCGAGGGCTGGGAAGAGCGCATGACGGTGCGCGCGACGGACGTGTCGCGCACGGCGCTCCAGCGCGCCCAGCAGGCCCGCTACACGGATTGGTCCCTGCGCGGCCCCTCCGCGGACCGCATGCGCCCCCACCTCAAGCAGGAGGGCCGCTTCTACTGGCTGTCCCCGGACGTGAAGCGCCACGTGCAGCTGGGCTACCTCAACCTGGCGCTGGAGACGTGGCCCTCGGCGGAGAGCGGCCTCTGGCAGATGGACGTCATCTTCTGCCGCAACGTCCTCATCTACTTCAACCGCGCCACCATCGAGGGCGTGGCGCGCAGGCTCCATGCGTCACTGAATGACGGCGGGTACCTGTTCACGGGGCCGTCGGATCCGCCGCTCGGGGACTACGCGCCGTTCGAGCCCGTCCTCACGGAGTGGGGCGTGCTGTACCGCAAGCCCCTGGCCGGCTCGAACGCCGGGCACTTCGTCCCGCTCCAGCCTCTGGCGCCGCTGCGCGCGGATGGCACGCCCTTCCCCGTGGGCACGCCGGGTGCGACCTCCGGCGGACGTCCCGGCTCCGGTTCGTCCCCCGCGGCGGCGGGAGCCCGGCCTTCTGCGGCGGGAGGGACCGCGCCGGGAACGTTCACCGCCGGGATGTCCTCGACCGCCGGAGCGGATGGAGCGACCGCGGGGGGCTCCCCGTCTTGGACATCCGGGCTCGCGGGCGCGGGGACCGGCTCCTCCGGCGGGGCTCCCGCTTCGGGCCCCGGGACTCCAGGTGGCGGTGCACCCTCGTCGGGAGGCGCGCTCTCCGGCGCCATTCCCGCCTCGGGGACACCGGCGGTTCGCACCGGGGATGCGTCCACTTCGGGCACCCGCACCCGCTTCACGCTCAGCGTGGAGGCCCTGGAGGCCGTGCGGGCGGCGCTGGCCCGCGGCGACTGGCGCGAGGCGGCCCGGCGGGCGGGGGCCCAATCAGCCGATCCGGAAGGCGCCCTGGCCGCGGTTCGTGCACTGGCCAACCTGGATCCGCGCGCGGCGCTGTTCGCCTGCGAGGAGGCCTCGGTTCGTCACCCACTGGTCGCCGGTCTGCGGTATCTGGAGGCCTTGCTGCTCCTGGGACAGGCGCGGCTGTCCGACGCGGAGAGGTCCGCCCGGCAGGCGCTCTACCTGGAGCCGGGGCTCGCGGTGGGCCACCTGCTCCTGGGCCACGTGCTGCGCCGGCAGGACCAGACCGCCGCCGCCGCGCGGGCCTACCGCGAGGCGGAGGGGCTGTGCCGGAAGCTGCCGCCAGAGGCGCTGGTGCCGCTGGCGGAGGGTGAGCGGGCCGGAGCGCTGGCGGACGTGGCCCGCGCGGAGTGGCGGCGCCTGGAGCGGACGGAAGGCTAAAGAGGCGAGCGGATGCCGAAGCGCGAGGGAAACATCGACTGGGACAAGGCCCGGGCCCGGCTGGAGGCGCTGGAGCGCGCCACCGAGGCGCGCGACACCTTCACCGACGAGGCGGCCCTCGCCGCGCTCGACGCGCGCGCCCTCTCCCTGGCCCGCCCGGCGCAAGTCCCCGTGCTGCCCGGCAGCCAGCGGGAGATGGTCCGCTTCAAGGCCGCGGGCCAGACCTACGCGCTGGAGTCGCGCTTCATCCTGGAGGTCATGCGCGCGCCGGAGCTCACCCTGCTGCCGGGCGCGCCGCCGCTGTTGCGCGGCCTGACGCTCCTGCGCGGCGAGGTGCTGCCCGTGGTGGAGCTGGCGCCGCTGTTCGGCCGGCCCGCGGCGCAGGGCACCGGCCCCGTGCTGGTGGTGGGCACGGCCCGCGCGGAGCTGGGCCTGCGCACGGATGAGGTGATGGAGGTGGTGGTGCTGACGGGCACGGAGCTGTTGCCCGCGCCCCCCGCCCTGGAAGAGGAAGCGGGCGCGCTGGTGTCCGGCGTCAGCCCCGACGGCACGCTCGTCCTGGAGGGAGAGGCCCTCCTCGCCGACGAGCGTCTCGTGTTCGAGCTTTCCGAAGAAGGAGTCGCATGAGCATCGGGAATCGCATCGCGCTGGGCTTCGGGCTGTCCCTGCTGGTCCTGCTGATCATCGCCGCCGTGGCCTTCCAGGGCGCCCAGCAGCTCACCACCACCACCGAAGGCCTGCTGGAGTCGCACAACAACTACAAGATGCTGCGCGAGGCGCGCGCCCTCATCGTGGACGCGGAGACGGGCCAGCGCGGCTTCATCCTCACCGGCGACGAGGCCTACCTGCGCCCGTACCAGAACGCCATCACCGAGCTGCGCGCGGACCTGGACGCCCTGCGCCCCGCGATGGCGAAGTACGCCGACCAGCGCACGCGCTTCGCGAAGCTGGAGCCGCTGGTCGCGAGCAAGCTGGACGAGGTGGCCGACACCATCCGCCTGCGCCGCGAGCAGGGCTTCGAGGCGGCCGCGGCCGTGGTGAAGACCAACCGTGGCCAGCGGGAGATGGAGACCATCCGCGAGCTCATCGCGGAGATGCGCGAGACGGAGGAGGACCGCTGGAAGCTCTACTCCGACGCCGCCACCCAGGCCGCGCAGCGCAGCGTCTGGGTGCTGGCGCTGGGCACCCTGATGGGTCTGGCCATCGTGGGCGTGGGCAGCTACGTCATCACCCGCGGCATCACCGACCCCCTGCGCAAGCTCACCCTGGGCGCGGAGCAGCTGGGCAGGGGCGAGCTGGCCCACCGCATCGACGTGCGCGGCAAGGACGAGATGGCCGACCTGGCCGGCGCCTTCAACGCCATGGCGGAGCGCCGCCAGCAGGCGGAAATCCAGCTGGCGAAGCAGGCCGAGCAGCGCGAGCACACCCTCAAGACGGTGGCGGAGTTCGTCAACCAGCTGGCCGGCGCGTCCTCCGAAATCCTCGCCAGCACCACCGAGCAGGTGGCCGGCGCCCAGGAGCAGGGCACCGCCGTCACGGAGACGGTGAGCACCATCGAGGAGATCACCAAGACGTCGGAGGAGGCCGCCGGCCGCGCCCGCGCCGTGAGCGAGTCCGCCCGTCACTCCGAGGAGGTGGGCCGCTCCGGCCGCCGCGCCGTGGAGGAGGCGGTGTCCTCCATGGGCGCCGTGCGCGAGCAGGTGGAGTCCATCGCGTCGCGAATCCTCGCCCTGGCCGAGCAGGCCCAGGCCATTGGCGACATCATCACCACCGTCAATGACATCTCCGAGCAGACGCACATGCTCGCGCTCAACGCCTCCATTGAAGCGAGCCGCGCGGGCGAGCACGGCCGCGGCTTCGCCGTCGTCGCCTCCGAGGTGAAGGCCCTGGCGGACCAGTCCAAGAAGGCCACCGCGCAGGTGCGCCAGATCCTGGGGCAGATCCAGAAGGCCACCCACGGCGCGGTGATGACCACGGAGGAGGGCACCAAGAGCGTGTCCGCCGCCACGCGCGTCGTCACCGAAGCGGGCGCCACCATCCAGCAGCTGGCGGACCTGCTCACGCAGGCGTCGCTCACGGCGGCTCAAATCGCCGCGTCCGCCAACCAGCAGGCCACCGGCATCGGGCAGATCCGCCAGGCGATGCACGACGTGAACCAGGCCACGCAGCAGGGGCTCATCTCGTCGCGGCAGACGGAGCGCGCGATGCAGGACATCAACGCCATGGGCCAGAAGCTCAAGGGACTGCTCGGGGAGTTCGGGCGCTAACCCATGGATCGCGACAGGCTGGCGCAGGCACTGCTGGACTCGTTCCTGGAGGAGCTGGAGGGGCACGTCGTGTCCCTCAACCGGGACCTGCTCGCGCTGGAGCAGGCCCCGGCGCGCGCGAAGGAGCTCGTCCCGGGCATCCTGCGGACGCTGCACAGCGTGAAGGGCGCGTCGCGCGCGGCCAGCGCCAGCATGGTGGAGAACGCCTGCCACCGCATGGAGGAGGTGCTGGAGCCGCTCATCCACGGGCGCGCGCCCTCGCCGGACCTCTTCGAGCTGTGCTTCGCCACGGTGGACGCGCTGGACGACGCGGGCCGCCGCCTGGCCGCGCGCCAGGAGCTGGCCGGCTCGCCGCTGGAGACGCTGCTGCCCCAGCTGGAGCGGGCCGCGCACGGCACGCCTGGCCAGGCTCCGCCGGGGCCCGCTCCGAAGCCGGCGCCCGCCGCCCCTGTTCCCAACGCGAAGCCCCCGGCCACCGCGGAGGCCGAGCCGGAGCTCGCCGTCCCCTCGCAGGCCAGCGGGGAGATGCTGCCGGTGCGCGTGTCCGGGCAGAAGCTGGACGCGCTCCTGGGCCGCAGCGGCGAGCTGCGCGTGGCGATGCTTCGCCTGGAGGGCCACGCCGAATCGCTGGAGGCGCTGCGCGACGACGTGATGGGGCTGCGCGAGCGGGTGCGCGGCACGCAGTCCGAGACGACGCTGCGCCGCGTGGAGCTGGAGCTGGGGCGGGTGGCGCGCGTGCTGGCGCAGGACCGCCGCGCGCTGTTCCAGTCCTCCACCGGCCTGGATGATGAGGTGCGCCGCGCGCGCATGCTCCCCTTCGAGGAGGGCTGCACCGGCCTGGAGCGCGCCGCGCGCGACGTGGCGCATGGCCTGGGCCGGCGCGTGCGCATGGAGGTGCACGGCGGCGGGTTGGACCTGGACCGCTCGCTGCTCCAGTCGCTGCGCGAACCGCTGCTGCACCTGGTGCGCAACGCGGTGGCGCACGGCCTGGAGTCGCCGGAGGAGCGCGTGCGCCACGGCAAGCCGGAGGAGGGCCGCGTGGTGCTGTCCGCGCGGCTTCGCGGCAGCCGGGTGGAGGTGGCGGTGGAGGACGACGGGCGCGGCCTGGACCTGGAGGCCCTGCGCGAGCGCGCGCGGACCCGGGGCATGGAAGCGCCCGAGGACGACGAGGACGCGGCGCGGCTGGTGTTCCTGCCGGGACTGTCCACCGCGCAGAAGGTGACGGCGGTGTCCGGCCGGGGCGTGGGCCTGGACGTGGTGCGCGCCCAGGTGGAGGCCCTGCGCGGCAGCGTGGAGGTGGCCTTCAAGGCGGGCCAGGGCACCCGCTTCACGCTGGACGTGCCCCTCACCCTGAGCACCCTGCGCGTGCTGCTGGTGTCCGTGGGCGGGCAGGTGCTGGCGCTCGCCAGCGAGGGCGTGGACCGGCTGTTGCGCCTGTCGCCCTCCGACGTGCGCGAGGTGGAGGGCCGCATGTCCTGGGTGACGCCGGAGGCGCTGGTGCCGCTGGCGTCGCTCGCGGGCGTGCTGGACCTGCCCCCGGGGCCGCCGAAGACGCGGCCGCCCGCGGTGGTGCTGTCCGCGGGCACCGCGCAGGCGGCGCTGGTGGTGGACGAGGTCATCGCGGAGCAGGAGGTGCTGGTGCGCTCGCTGGGCAGCCGCGTGAAGCGGGCCCGGCACGTGGCCGCCGCGGCGGTGCTGCCGGATGGGCGCATGGCGCTCCTGCTCAACCCCGCGTCGCTGGTGCGGGCCGCGGGGGGACGCCCCTCCGCGCAGTTCTTCCCCACGCCCAAGGAGCAGGTGGCGCGCCGGCGCGTGGTGCTGGCGGACGACTCGCCCACGACGCGCATGCTGGAGCAGAGCATCCTGGAGGGCGCCGGCTACGACGTCGTCGCGTGCGCGGACGGCGCGGAGGCGTGGGAGCGGCTCCAGGCGGGCGGCGCGGACGCCATGGTGATGGACGTGGAGATGCCGCGCATGGACGGCTTCCAGGTGACGGAGGCCGTGCGCACCTCTCCACGCTTCGGACGGGTGCCGGTGGTGCTCGTCACGTCCCGAGAGAAGCCCGAGGACAAGGCGCGCGGCCTGCAAGCCGGCGCGAGCGCATACATCGTGAAGAGCGCGTTTGACCCCACGAGTCTGCTGGAGACCCTGAGGCGACTGCTATGAAGACCGAACCGTTGCGCATCCTGGTGGCAGAGGACTCGCCCACCGCCCGGCGGCTGCTGGTGGAAATCCTGCGCACCGACCCGGCGCTCACCGTGGTGGGCGAGGCCCGGGACGGCCTGGAGGCGGTGGAGCTGTGCCAGCGGCTACAGCCGAACCTGGTGACCATGGACATCCAGATGCCGCGCATGGACGGCCTGGACGCCACCCGCCGCATCATGACGGAGGTGCCCACGCCGGTGGTGGTGGTGTCCACGCTGGTGGAGCGCGACATCCAGACGTCCATGGCCGCGTTGAGGGCCGGGGCGTTGGCGGTGCTCCAGAAGCCGGTGGGCCCGGAGTCGCCGGACTTCGAGGCGGACAGCCGCCGCCTGCGCGACACGCTCAAGGCCATGTCCCAGGTGAAGGTGGTGCGCCGCTGGCCGGACCGTTCCGTCGCGCCGCAGCCCCCGCCGGAGGCGACGCCCACACCCGGCGCCCGCCCGCCCGCCGTGCTGGCGATGGCCGCGTCCACCGGAGGCCCCGCCGCGCTCTACCGCATCCTCTCCGACATGGGCGGCAGGGACACGCCCCCACCTCCCATCCTGCTGGTGCAGCACATCGCGCTGGGCTTCGGCTCCGGCCTGGCCACGTGGCTGGGCACGGCCACGAAGCTGCGCGTGAAGGTGGCCGAGGACGGCGAGCCCCTGATGCCCGGCACCGTGTACCTGGCTCCGGACGACAAGCACCTGGGTGTCACCATGGACCAGCGCGCGCAGGTGTCCGGCGCCGCGCCCATCCAGGGCTTCCGGCCGTCCGCCAACTGGCTCTTCCGCAGCGTGGCCCGCGCCTACGGGCAGACGTCGTTGGCGGTGGTGCTCACCGGCATGGGGCAGGACGGCCTGGACGGCATCCGGGACCTGCACCAGGCAGGCGGGCGGGTGATCGCCCAGGATGAGGCGACGTCCGTCGTCTACGGCATGCCCGCCGTGGTGGTGGCGGCCAACCTGGCGCACGAGGTCCTGCCGCTCGGGCAGATCGCGCGGAGGCTGCTGGCGCTGCTCCAGCCCACGGGCCGGCTCACCTGAAGTGTTGGTTGAGTGAAACTCATTCTCGGGAGTTCGTGGCCGGAATGGCGGGCCTGGAACGGAGTGTCAATATCGGGTCCAATCCGGGCCTCCCCCAGCCCCTTCTTCCTGATGAGCGCGCCCATAACCGGTCTGGCCTACGAAGCGGTGTTCGCCGCCATCCCCGACCCTGCCTACCTGTTGGATGGCACGGGCCGGCTGGTGTCGTGTAGCGCTGCGGGCGCCCGGGCGCTCGGCCGTGAGGCGGGCGCGCTGGCGGGCCGGCACTGGAGCGAGCTGGGCCTGCCGCAAGAGGCCCTGGCCGCGCTGGAGTCCGCGCGCGTCCGCGTGGTGACGCTGCGCGAGTCCACCACCGTGGAGGCGCCGTGGCCGGGCGCGCAGGGCATGTGCCGGCACGCGCTGGTGCTCACGCCGCTGGGCACGGACGCGGATGCGTCCCCGGCCGTGCTGGTGACGGCGCGGGCGCTCACGGAGGCCGAAGCCATCTATTCGCGCGCCCTGGAGCTGGAGCAGGCCGCGCGCGCGGAGGTGGAGACCGCCGAGCGCCGCCGCTCCTTCCTGTACCAGGCGATGACGACGCTGTTCACGCACCCGCCGGATCCGCAGGGCATGTACACGCTGCTCGCGCACCTGGCGGTGCCGGACCTGGCGGACTGGTGCCTGGTGGACGCGCTGGAGCAGGGCCCGTGGGTGGGCCGCGCGGCGGTGGCGTGCCTGGACCCGACGCAGCAGGAGCGCGCCCGGGGTCTGCCCATGCGCACGGAGCTCCGCGACGACGCGCCCGTGGGCCTGTTGCGCGTGCTGCGTACGGGCGAGCCGGAGCTGGTGCCCGCGGTGACGGAGTCGCTCTTGCGCGCGGCGGCGGCGGAGCCCGCGCACCCGGCGATGCTGGAGGCGTTGCAGGCGCGCTCGTACATGATCATCCCGCTGCGCGCGCGCGGCCACACGCTGGGCGCGGTGACGTTCGTGAGCTCCGGCTCCGGGCGCCGCTACGGCCCGGACGACCTGGCGCTGGCGGAGGACCTGTGCCTGCGCGCGAGCCTGGCCATCGACAACGCGCGGCTGGTGGGTGAGTCCCGCCGGGCGGCGCGCGCGCGTGAAGACCTGCTCGCGGTGGTGTCGCACGACCTGAAGAACCCGCTGGGCGTGGTGCAGCTGGGCGCGGCGCTGCTCCTGCGCGGCACGGCGGGCAAGCCGGGCGGCGAGGCGGTGGCGAAGCAGGCCACGCGCATCAACGACGCGGCGGAGCGCATGTCGCGGCTCATCTCCGACCTCCTGGACTGGGGCCGCCTGGAGGCAGGCCACCTGCCGCTGGAGCTGGGCGAGCACACCGCCGTGGCGCTGGCCACGGAGGCGCTGGAGGCCATCCGGCCGCTGGCGGAGGCCAAGGGGCTGCACCTGGAGGCGGACCTGCCCACGGAGGGCCTGCGCGTGAAGTGCGACCGCAGCCGCGTGCTCCAGGTGATGGGCAACCTGCTGGGCAACGCCGTGAAGTTCACCCCGCCGGGCGGCACGCTGGCGGTGAAGGCGGTGATGCGCAACGGCGAGGTGTCCTTCGACGTGCGCGACACGGGCAACGGCATCGCGCCGGACGCGCTGCCGCACATCTTCGACCGCTACTGGCAGGCGCGCGACGCGGCTGCCCGCGGCACCGGCCTGGGGCTGGCCATCGCCAAGGGCCTGGTGGAGGCGCACGGCGGCTCCATCCGCGCGGAGAGCATCCTGGGCACCGGCAGCGTCTTCACCTTCACGCTGCCCGTCGCACACATCGGGATGCCCGTCGCCGCTCCGCAGGCCGCCGCGACCGGCGGCCTGTCGCGTCCGCGCGACACCTACGAGCACTGAGTCTCATCCCAGATGAAGTTCGCCGGTTAGTAGCAGAAAGTGCGGTGCGGATTGGCAAGGGTAGCGGCCCAGCGATAGGGACCGCGTTGGCGGCAGACATTGCGCTCCCAGGCGCGGGGCCTGTGGCGCAGGGCCGCTACTGCGTCGACTCGCTAGCGTCCCGAGCCCCAGGTTAGAAACAAAGGTCACCTCGACGTCCGATTGCTTGAGCCAGCTGCCATGCACCGGGGTGTAGTGGACGCAGAAGGGATTCCACGTCCGCAGGCCCTCCTTGGACCCAACGCCGATGTTAGCAAGAAGCGTGTGTGGACGTTGAGGTCGTCCACCACGAGGTGAGTCCTTCTTCGCGCTTGGGGTAGCGAGGTGCGCTAGGTCCCTCCCAGCCTCCGCGAAGCAGACAACGGGCCCACACCGGTTGAAGAGCTTCTCTCAGAGGCACATCACGTCCTCGACGCGCTAGATGTACTGCGCGTCCAGACATGGCTCGCACCACGTCTCTTCACGCCAGCGCTTCAAGTCGTGCCGCTGAAAGAGTTCCCGCACCTTCTCCATCTCTACTCACAGTACGATTCCCTGCCTAACTACTTCACGTACCAGGAGACTCAGCATCCACCGGGCATATCCTTCAGGCGGACTGCTTCACACCAGCGCCACCACCAGGGAGGCCTGCCTAGCGGTGAAGCGCCGCTGATGGCCGTGACCTATCCTGAAGGGCAACGTCGAGTCTTTCACGCCATAGAGCTCTCGCTCCTGCCGCACCGTCCGCTCCGAGAGGTCAGCGGTTTGTGCAGCGGCCCCCCCCGTCCCAGCCTTCGCCCAGCAATTGCGGAGCGCGCTCGATTCAAGACCCGCACGGACTGACGGTCCCGACGCGTCAGCGCGTACGCCTCTTTCTCAGCATGCTTCAACTTCAAAGCGAACTCCTGCATGTCGCCCCATCTACCTGGGACAATATGCAGGCACGGCAGACTTCATTCGGCGGGAGGACTAGTTACTCTTCATGATGAAAAACTCGAAGGCAGTGAAGGTGCCGCCCGTAAGATTCTTGTGGGAGTCGTCCAAGCCTCCGACGAAGTGATTCAGAGGAGTCATCCTCTTTGGCAAACTTGATGGGGTATCGCTGCTCCATGTACAGAGATATTTGTAGGTCAACTACCTATTCAGCAGCCCTTGGGGCGGAGCCTGAGCGTGGCGCGTAAGGGAACGCAGGACAGCAGCCAGACGGCAAGCCTAGGCTTCGAGGCGAAGCTCTGGGAGGTAGCGGATCTCCTCCGCAACAACATGGATCCTGGCGAGTACAAGCACGTCGTACTCGGCTTGCTCTTTCTTAAGTACATTGATGATGCCTTCGCGGAGCGGGGTGAGCAACTCCAGGAGGCGGTCGCAGATCCCAAGAGCAGCTACTACATCGCAAATGCGAAGGAGCGCGAACAGGAACTAAAGGCTTTGCTGGAGGATCGGGACGAATACACGGCCGAGAACATCCTCTGGCTTCCTCCCAACGCTCGCTGGTCTTACATCCGGAACATGGCCCCGCAGCCGAACATCGGCCGGATCATTGATGACGCGATGTACGCAATCGAGAAGGAGAATCCTATCTTCACGGTCCTTCCGAAGGTTTATGCCCTACCGAACCTCACCCGGGAGAATCTCCGGGACCTGATCAACTTCGTCAACCGCATCAACCTGGGGACCTTGGAGCACCAGCGCAAGGACACTCTCGGTCGCGTCTACGAGTATTTCCTGTCCCGATTTGCTGGCGCAGAAGGCAAGGCCGGCGGCGACTTCTATACTCCCAAGAGCGTCGTCCGCCTCCTGGTTGAGATACTGGAGCCTTACAAGGGCCGCATCTACGACCCGTGCTGTGGCTCGGGCGGCATGTTCGCACAGGCACTGGAGTTCATCTTGGCCCACAACGGCCGACGTGACCAAGTCACCATCTACGGACAGGAGTCCAACTACACGACTTGGCGGATGGCCCAGATGAACCTCGCCATCCGAGGCATTGAGGCCAGCCTGGGAAAGAAGCATGCGGACAGTTTCCACGAGGACCTACACCTAGACCTCCAGGCTGACTACATCCTCGCCAACCCGCCATTCAACACCTCCGATTGGGGCAGTGAGCGGCTAGAAAATGACGTACGCTGGAAATACGGGCGCCCTCCGGCCAGCAACGCGAACTTCGCCTGGATTCAGCACATTCTTCATCACTTAGCACCCTCTGGCACCGCAGGCGTGGTTCTCGCCAACGGCTCAATGTCTTCTCTGCAGTCTGGAGAGGGTGAAATCCGACGAAGTATCATTGAGGCAGACTTAGTCGACTGCATGGTGGCCCTACCGGGCCAACTCTTCTACTCGACGCAGATCTCTGCCTGCCTTTGGTTCCTCACGAAGAGCAAGAGCACCCTAGGCCACCGCCCCAGGAAGGGACAGACACTCTTCATTGATGCTCGCAGGCTGGGACAAATGGAGAGTCGAGTGCACAGAGCACTCACTGCGGAGGACATCCAACGGGTAGCAGATACCTTCCACGCATGGCGCAATAAGGATGGCCGCTATAAGGACATACCGGGTTTCTGTAAGTCCTCCACGCTGGAGGAGATTCAGGCGCGCGACTTCGTCCTTGCCCCTGGCCTGTACGTCGGAGCCGAGGAGACCGAGGACAGTAGGGAGCCATTCGAAGATCGAATGGAAAGGCTCGTTACGGACTTGCGAGACCAACTCGCACGCTCGGAGAGATTGGAGGTGCAAATTAAATCGGCGCTAAAGGGTCTCGGTTATGAAATTTGATCCCATCGACCAGAGGGTTCCGGACACATGGACGGTGACCACCCTCGGCGAGATCTGCGACGCGTCGGGCGGCGAGATCCAGACAGGCCCCTTTGGCAGCCAACTCCATGCCTCCGACTATGTCTCCTTGGGCATTCCGTCCGTAATGCCCAAGGACATCAAGGCAGATCGAATCTCAAGCGAAGACATCGCACGTGTCTCAGAGGCTGACGCAGAGCGACTCTCGCAGCATCGACTTCGAGAAGGGGACATAGTTTGCAGCCGCCGGGGCGACGTGGAGCGCCGGGCGTTCGTCACTAAACGAGAAGAGGGGTGGCTTTGTGGAACCGGGTGCCTGCGGATCCGCCTTAATGCGTCCCAACTGCTCACTCGCTATCTCTACTACTATCTCGGACATCCGTCCGTCCGGGCTTGGATTGTCCGCCACGCCCAGGGCGCCACGATGCCCAACCTCAACACGTCCATCATGCGGACAATACCTGTCGCCTTTCCACCGCTTGATGAGCAACTCCGCATCACGTTCACACTGGGCGGGCTCGACGAGAAGATCGAACTGAACCGTCAGATTAACCAGACACTGGAAGGCATGGGTCGAGCACTCTTCCGTTCCTGGTTCATCGACTCGGACCACGACGGAGTGGTCGTCGCCAGTGGCCCGGGTCGGAGGCCCAAGGACTGGGAAACCATGCCGCTGGATCAGGTGGCCACGTTCCTCAACGGGCTCGCGCTCCAGAAGTACCCTGTGCAGCCCGGCAGGGCCGCCCTACCCGTCATTAAAATTCGCGAATTAAATCAAGGAAGCATCCGCGACTCGGCTGAGGCCTCTGCGGAACTCCCGAGTGAGTACATCGTCAAGGACGGTGACGTGCTGTTTTCCTGGTCGGGCTCGCTTGTGGTGAGGCAGTGGAGCGGAGGCCTAGGCGCACTTAACCAGTACCTCTTCAAAGTCACGTCCAGCCGCTTCCCGAAATGGTTCTATTATCATTGGCTGCAGCACTATCTTCCGGAGTTCCGGCGGATCGCTTCTGACAAGGCAATAACAGTGGGGCACATCCAGCGCCGTCACCTGACGGAGGCAGAAGTGCGCATCCCACCTTCCAAGGAGCTTGAGAGGATGGGTGGCGTGCTTGCTCCTCTCCTGGCCCGCCAGCTCGAGAACGACCTTGAGTCGCGAACGCTGGCGCGAATCAAAGATAATCTGCTGCCACGACTGATTTCGGGAGAATTGCGCGGACCTTCGGCTGATGCCCTTCAGGGAGTGCCATGAGCCTGCGCGAGTCCGCCATTGAGGAGGCCGTGCTCTGCTGGTTTCGCGAGCTGGGCTACAGCTGCGCTTCGGGGACGGCCATCAATTCGGATGGAGGGACTCCTGAGCGGAGCGGCTCCGACGAGATCATCCTAGCGGGCCGTCTCCAGGAGGCGCTCAGGCGCATCAATCCGCATCTTGAGCCCGACACTCTTGAGGGCGTAGCACGCATGCTCCTCCACCCGGAGTCTCCCTCACTGGAGGATACGAACCTCACCTTCCAGCGGCATCTAATGTGGGGGGTAGACGTTCAAGTCCGCGCAGGCGCCAATCTCCGCGGTGACAAGGCTTGGCTTTTCGATTTCTCGAGGCCGGATAACAACGACTGGCTAGTCGTCAGTCGACTGCGAGTCCAAGAGGAACGGGTCATCTTCACGCCGGACCTCGTCGTGTACATCAATGGTCTGCCGCTCGCCGTCATCGAACTAAAGAATCTGAGTCTTCCCTCTGTTTCCCTGAGAGAGGCCTACGCTCAGCTCGACAATGCCCGTAGAACAATACCGGCACTGTTCCGTACCAACGAACTCCTCGTGGTCTCGGACGGTATCGAAGCTCGGGTAGGCAGCCTGACCACGGGCTTCGAGCGGTTCAGTCCGTGGCGTACGGTTGACGGGACGACGCTTAGTCCGGCCGACACTGCCGGGCTAGAGGTACTCCTCCGAGGGCTGTTCGACCGACGGCGGCTGCTTGAGTTCATCCGACACTTCGTGCTCTGGAAGACCGAAGGCGGCTTGGTGAAGACGATCGCCAGCTATCACCAGTTCTACGCCGTCAACAAAGCTATTGAACAGACGCTCCGGGCCTCCCGCGAGAAGGGAGACAAGCGCATTGGCGTCGTCTGGCATACCCAGGGCGCGGGCAAATCAATCTCGATGGTGTTCTACACGGCCCGACTGCTCCTCCATCCGGAGATGTCCAATCCGACCGTTGTTGTTCTCACAGATCGAAATGATCTCCACCGGCAGCTCTTTTCCCAGTTCTACGCGGCCAGGGAGTTACTCCCGCCCCCCGTGCAGGCTGAGAGCCGCGAGCACCTCAAAGAGCTGATCCGGGAAAGGAGCGGCGGACTCGTATTCACGACGATCCAGAAGTTCGGAACCTCGCGTGGCGAGCGGTTCCCGCTGCTATCTGACCGACACAACATCGTGGTCATCGCTGACGAAGCCCACCGTAGCCAGTACGACTTCATTAAGGGCTTCGCTCGGAACCTGCGAGATGGGCTGCCTAATGCTTCGTTCATCGGTTTTACCGGTACGCCCCTTGATTTTGATGACAAGAGCACTCCGGCAGTCTTCGGCGACTACATCGACATATACCCTATCGACCAAGCGGTCGAAGACAAAGCTACCGTCCCACTCTATTACGAAGCCCGGCAGCTCCTATTAGCTTTGCCGGAGAATCGACGTCTGCATTTTGAGACAAACATTGAGGAGGTAACCGAGGGCGAGGAGGCACTCCTTAAAAGTTCGCTCACGACACGATGGGCTCGCGTCGAGACGCTCGTAGGCGCTGAGGATCGAATCCGCCTTTTAGCGGAGGACATCGTGCAGCACTGGCAGCGACGGCAGGAAGTGCTCGATGGCAAGGCAATGATCGTTGCCATGTCCCGCCGCATCTGCGTAGCCCTCTACCGGGAGCTGATCCGGATCCGTCCCGAGTGGCACTCGGACAAGGATGAGGATGGCGCCCTCAAGGTCATCATGACCGGGGCGGCGGACGACCCCGAGGAGTTTCAACCTCACATCCGCAATAAAACTCGCATCGCTGAGCTCGCCCGGCGATTCAAAGATCCCGAGGACCCGCTCAAGCTCGTCATCGTCCGGGACATGTGGCTCACCGATCTCGACGTTCCGTGTGCCCATACCCTCTACCTGGACCGGTGGATGAAGGGGCATGTCCTGATGCAAGCCATTGCCCGTGTCAACCGCGTCTTCAAGAACAAGCCCTCCGGGCTCATCGTGGACTACACCGGCCTGACCCAAGCGCTTCAGGAGGCCATGCAGGACTATGGGGCGGTGGTCCGCGAACACCCTGGGATTCCCATGGAAGAAGCATTTCAGACGCTCCAGAATAACTTTGGAGTTGTCCAGGCTCTCTTCCACGGATTCGACTACCAGGGGTACTTCGAACCGGACGCACCGCAGCGGCTCGCCGCACTCGCGGGAGGTGTCGACTACATCTGCGGGCTTATCGAAGGCAAGACGCGCTTCTTCACCGCAATGGATGCGCTAAACCGCGCGATCGGTACCGCTATCCACCTCGACGAGGCGCGCCCCCTTCGGAAAGAGATCGATTACTTTCAGGCCGTCCAAACCCATCTGAGCAAGTACATCGTTCGTGCAAGCAATGGCACGGACGGGGAACTGAACCTCGACGTCCAGCAGACCATCAACCGGGCTATCGAGTCAGTGGAGACGTTCGACATCTTCAGCCTGGCCGGACTCAAGCATGCGAATATCTCCATTCTCAGCGACGAGTTCCTAGAGACGCTCCAGACGAGTCCTTATCGCAACCTCCAGGTCGAGCTGCTCAAAAAGCTGCTTCAGGATGAGCTACATACGCTTCAGAAGCAGAACCTCATCCTGGCGCAGAGATTCTCGGACATGCTGGAACAGACGTTACTCAAGCGCCAGAACCGCTCGTTGGAGACGCCCCAGGCTCTTCAGGCGCTGGTCCTCCTTGCCCGAGAGATGCGGAACTCACCCCTACGTGGGCAAGAACTAGGCTTGAGCCAGGACGAACTGGCCTTCTATGACGCGCTTTCGCTTCACGGAAACGTCCGGAACCTGATTGGGGACATGGAGCTGGTAGGCATCACCCGTGACCTAGTGCAAACCATCCGGTCCTCGGTGACCATCGACTGGCTCCAGAAGGAGTCAGTCCGCGCCGATATGCGGAGGAAGCTTAAGCGGTTGCTGCGCAAGCACGACTACCCGCATGATCGCCTTGAATCAGCCGTTGCGACCGTAATCGAGCAGGCGGAAGTCCTGTGCAAGGACTGGGCGGAGGCGTCGTGACACCGAAATACGACGACCACCCAGACTTTAATGCAGAGCTCGATGCGGACGGCGCCATCACCATCGCCGGAGCGGTCTTCTCTCGGAGCCGAATTCTCTTCGATCTGGAGCAGGAGACTTATCGCCTTGCCTTGATGGATTGGCAGCGCCAGCGCCAGGAGGAGCGCAGGGAGGAACTCCGAACGAAGGTCCAAGATACGCTCACGCTCCGAGCCAACGACACCCGGTTCAAAGAGCTCGTCAAGGTTGCTCGGAATGGAGGGCTTGTCCCCTTCGTCGGTGCAGGCATAACCAAGCCTTGTAAGATGCCCATGTGGACGGAGTTCTTGATCCTGGCTGGCATTCAAGTCGGCTGCGATGCCGTTGTGACCAAGCAGCGACTAAGCCTGGGTGAGTATGAGGAGGTAGCCGAAGAACTAGTCACTAAAATGGGACCGAATTGGTTCAACGAGCACGTCGAGCGCACATTCTGCCAGGACACCCCGCTTACAGGCCCTGTTCTGCACATTCCCCGGATTACCGACGGCTGCGTCATCACGACGAACTTCGACGACGTCCTTGAGCGTGCATTCACGCAGTTTGGAAACCCCTTCACCGAAAAGATCATTGGGAAGTCCCAGACCGGATTCCGCAAGGCACTGATGGAAAAGCGTCGCTATCTCCTGAAAATCCATGGAGATGCCAAGGATCGAAGGGGGCGGGTCCTCACGATAGCGGAGTACAATGATGCCTATGGAGGTGCCTCGATCGACTTCACGCGCGAGCTCCCTAAGAACCTCAAGACAGCGTTCACCTACTCGACGCTATTGTTCCTAGGGTGCAGCTTGGAAACAGACCGCACCCTGAAACTATTCAAGCAGGTCGTGAATGACGAGGGTACAGATGATCTCGCACGACACTATGCGATTCTTGAGTTGCCAGCTGTCAATGTGGAGGAGCGGGAGCGCTTCCTGACGGAGCATCACATCTTTCCAATTTGGTTCCCTCCCAAGCGATTTGATGTAGCGGAGGCCCTCGTGGCACTTCTGGCGGAGATGGCGACGTGCTGATGCAGTCCGGCTTCGTGCAAAGCATCTTGTCCAAATGGATTAGCCCAATTCGTTGACACCTGAGATGTAATGAAAGGACTAGAGGATGTCCACGAACGAGACGAGGCCTCCCAAGCCGCATTGTGAACTCTCGGCGAGTTCGAGACCGAGACCATAAAGCTTGTGTTGGAAGAGGTGAGTCCATCGTCCAGATAGCTCACGACTTGGAGGCGCACGGCGGCTCCATCCGCGCGGAGAGCATCCTGGGCACCGGCAGCGTCTTCACCTTCACGCTGCCCGTCGCACACATCGGGATGCCCGTCGCCGCTCCGCAGGCCGCCGCGGCCGGCGGCCTGTCGCGTCCGCGCGACACCTACGAGCACTGAGTCAGCGCCCCTTCCTCCTCGCGGGAGGGCGCGCGTGCTCCAGGAAGGCGCGCAGCGCGGGGGACACCTGCGCGCGGCTGGGGAAGTAGAGGAAGAGGCCCGGCACGGACGCGGCGTACTCCTCCAGCACCCGGCGCAGCGTGCCCGCCTTCAGCTGTGCCTCCACCTGTGACTCCAGCACGTACGCCAGGCCCAGGCCGGCCTCCGCCAGTCCCAGCCAGACGCGCTCGTCGTTGGTGGTGACCGCGCCGCGCACCGGCAGCCGCCACGTGCGCGAGCCCTTCTCCAAATCCCACGGCAGCAGCGCGCCGGTGTTGGACGAGCGGTAGGTGAAGCAGTCGTGCTGGAGCAGGTCCTTCGGCTTCACCGGCGTGCCGTGGCGCTCCAGGTACTCCGGCGCGCCCACCACGATGAAGCGGAACGGGGGCGCGATGCGCACCGCCACCATGTCCCGCTCCAGGTACTCCTCCAGCCGGATGCCCGCGTCGAAGCCCTCCGCGACGATGTCCGCCTTGCGGCTCTCCACCACCAGGTCCAGCTCCACCTGGGGATGCCGCTCCCGGAACGACGCCAGCAGCGGCGTGAGCACGAAGGGCAGCGCGGTGGACGGCAGCGTCAGCCGCAGCGCCCCCGTCACCTCGCCGGGCCGCGAGGACGCATCCTTGAGCGCCCCCAGCGCCTGAGCCACGCCCGGCCCGGCCTGCTCCACCAGCCGCCGTCCCGCCGCCGTCACCGCCACGCTGCGCGTCGTGCGCGACAGCAGCGGCACGCCCAGCCGCTCCTCCAGCTGGCGCACCGTGTGACTCAGCGCGGAGGCGGACACGCCCAGCTCCGCCGCCGCCGCCGCGAAGCTGCGGTGCCGGGCCACGGCGAGGAACTGGTGCAACGCATTGAGCGGGGTCAGGGCCATTCCTGAGTTTTCTTCAGGAGTCCATCCGGATTCCAGACCTACTCCCGGAGGCGCCCGTTTCCTATCCCTTGTCCTGTCTCGCGAAAGCAGCACCCTTCCCGAGCGCGAGCAGGAGTCCTCCCATGGCATCCCCTCCCCTGCCCCTGTCCGGCCGCGTCGCGGTCATCACCGGTGCCTCCAGTGGCATTGGCGCCGCCACCGCCCTGCGACTCGCACGCGACGGCGCGAGCGTCGCCCTGCTCGCACGCAGCAAGGAGCGGCTGGACGCGCTCGCCTCCACCATCACGCAAGGGGGTGGCCGGGCGCTCGCCCTGGGCACCGACGTGCTGGACGCGAAGTCCGTGAGGGAGGCCGCGAAGGCCATCGCGGGCGAGCTGGGCGTCGCGGACCTGGTCCTCAACAACGCCGGGTTCATGCGGCCCACGCCCATGGAGGCACATCCCACGGAGGATTGGGAGCGGATGATCGACCTGAACGTGAAGGCCACCGTGCGCGTCGTGGAGACCTTCGTGGACCCGCTACTCGCGGCGGCGAAGGCGGGCGGACGCTCGGACCTCATCAACGTGTCGTCCGTCTCCGCGCAGACGGTGGCCCCGAACTTCAACGTCTACGCGGCCACCAAGGCCGCCGTCACCCACCTGTCCCGCCACCTGCGCGCGGAGCTGGGCCCCCGCTTCGTCCGCGTGATGGCGCTGGAGCCGGGGCTGGTGGACACCGCCCTGCACGAGGGCAACACCGACCCGGGCGCGCGGGCCTGGCTGGACAACGCCCGGAAGTCCCTCACCTGGATGTCGCCGGAGGAGGTCGCGGGCGTCATCGCCTTCGCCACCGCCCTGCCGCGGCACATCAACTTCCAGCAGCTCACCCTCATGCCCACCCAGCAGGCCTGAGCCGCGCCCCACGCCTGTTGCCGAGGTGGCCTTCAGCGTGCCATGCAGGCGCCTTATGTCCTTCCTGCATCAGGCGCTGGTGTTCCTGGCCGCCGCGGTCGTCGCCGTGCCCCTCTTCAAGAAGCTGGGGCTGGGGTCGGTGCTGGGCTACCTGGCGGCGGGCGCGGCCATCGGGCCGTATGGCGCGGGCCTCATCTCCGACGTGGAGAATGTCCTCCACACCGCGGAGCTGGGCGTGGTGCTGCTGCTGTTTGTGATTGGCCTGGAGTTGCAGCCGTCGCGCCTGTGGAACCTGCGCCGCTCCGTGTTCGGCATGGGCGGCGCGCAGGTGGTGCTGACAGGTCTCCTGCTCGCGGGCGTGTCGAAGGCGCTGGGTCTGTCCTGGGGCGCGGCCATCGTCGCGGGCTTCGGCCTGTCGCTGTCCTCCACCGCGTTCGCGCTCCAGCTGCTCGGGGAGAAGAACCAGCTCACCACCGAGCACGGGCAGCTGGCCTTCGGCATCCTCCTGTTCCAGGACCTGGCCGTGATTCCCCTGCTGGCCGCGCTGCCGCTTTTGGGCAGGTCCGACACGCCGTCCACGGAAGCCGGCTGGTTGATGGCCGTGAAGGCCGTGGGCGCGGTGCTGGTGGTGGTGGTGGCGGGCCGCTACCTCTTGCGGCCGGTGTTCCGCGCGGTGGCGTCCGTGCACAGCCAGGAGCTGTTCACCGCGACGGCGCTGCTCGTGGTCGTGGGCACCGCTTCGCTGGTCAGCGCGGTGGGCCTGTCCATGGCGCTGGGCGCGTTCCTCGCGGGCGTGCTGCTGTCGGAGTCCGAGTACCGCCACGAGCTGGAGGCGGACATCGAGCCCTTCAAGGGCCTCTTGCTGGGCCTGTTCTTCATCGCCGTGGGCATGTCCGTGAACCTGGCGCTGCTCGCGCGCGAGCCCCTGCGCGTGCTGGCGCTGGTGCTGGGCCTCACGTTCCTCAAGGCGCTGGTGCTGTACGGGCTGGGGCGCGTGGGGCTGAAGAAGCCGGGCTCCGCGGAGAGCCTGGCGGTGGTGATTTCGCAGGGCGGTGAGTTCGCCTTCGTCCTCTTCTCCCTGGCCGTGTCCTTCCACGTGATGGACCGCGAGCAGGCGGACCTGCTGGTGCTGGTGGTGGGCCTGTCCATGGTGGTGACGCCGTTCCTGTCCGCCATCCACGAGCGCTGGGTGGCGCCGCGCTTCAAGCACAAGGGCCCGCAGCGCGAATACGACGTGTCCCCGGAGGAGGACCACCCGGTCATCATCGCGGGCATGGGGCGCGTGGGGCAGGTGGTGGCCCGCCTGCTGCGCGCCCGCCGCATCGGGTTCACCGCCATCGACGTGAGCGCGGAGCACATCGACTTCATCCGGCGCTTCGGCAACCAGGTGTTCTACGGCGACGCGTCCCGGCTGGACCTCCTGCGCGCCGCCCGCGCGGAGAAGGCCAAGGTGTTCGTGCTGGCCATCGACGACATGGCCGCGTCCCTGCGCACCGCGCAGATGGTGAAGGAGCACTTCCCGCACCTGACCATCTACGCGCGGGCGCGCAACCGCGAGCACGCGTACCGGCTGATGGACATGGGCGTCACCCACCTCATCCGTGAGACGTTCGACGCGAGCCTCGTCATGGCCGGCGACGTGCTCCAGGAGCTGGGCCTCACCTTCGCGGAGGCCCGCCGCTCCGTGGAGCGCTTCCGCGAACACGACGAGGCCCTGATGCTGGAGAGCGCCAAGGTCTTCAAGGACGAGAAGAAGTTCATGGAGGTCATCGTCCGCGCGCGCCGTGAGCTGGAGCAGCTGTTCGAGAAGGACGAAGCCGAGCAGAAGTCGGCCTGAGCGGGAGACACACGACCATGAGCGCCGACACCGCTGGCCACTCCAAGTCCTCGCGCCTCTATGTCTGGGTGCTGGCCGCCATCTTCGCGGGGGGCCTGCTGGGCCACTTCGCGCCAGCCACCGCGGTGAAGCTCAAGCCGCTGGGCGACGGGTTCATCGCGCTGGTGAAGATGCTCATCTCCCCGGTCATCTTCCTGACCGTGGTGCTGGGCGTGGCCAACGTGGCGGACATGAAGAAGGTGGGCCGGGTGGGCGGCAAGGCGCTGCTCTACTTCGAGGTCATCTCCACGTTCGCGCTCATCATCGGCGCGGTGGTGGTGACGGTGCTCAAGCCCGGCGCCGGCTTCAACGTGGACCCGCGCACGCTGGACGCGAGCGCCGTGGCCCGCTTCGCCCAGCAGGCGCATGACCAGTCCACCCTGGGCTTCCTCTTGCACATCATCCCGCGCACCTTCGTGGACGCCTTCACCGGCGAGGGCGACCTGCTCCAGGTGCTGCTCCTGGCGCTGCTGTTCGGCTTCTCGCTCACGGCCATTGGCGCGCAGGCGAAGCCCGTGGTCGTCCTCTTCGAGGCGCTCTCCAAGGCCTTCTTCCACATGATTGGCACGGTGATGAAGCTGGCGCCCATTGGCGCGGGCGCGTCCATGGCCTTCACCCTGGGCGCCTACGGCGTCACCAGCCTGGGCCCGCTGCTGCGCCTCATGGGGTGCTTCTACCTGGCGTGCGTGCTCTTCGTCGTCGTCGTGCTGGGGCTCGTCGCGCGGGTGACGGGCTTCTCCATCCTGAAGTTCCTGCGCTACATCCGCGCGGAGCTGCTCCTGGTGCTGGGCACGTCGTCATCCGAGTCCGCGCTGGTGCCGCTGATGCAGAAGCTGGAGCGGCTGGGGTGCTCCAAGTCCGTGGTGGGGCTGGTGGTGCCCAGCGGCTACTCCTTCAACCTGGACGGCACCAACATCTACCTCACCATGGCGGCGCTGTTCGTGGCCCAGGCGCTCAACGTGGACCTGACGTTCACGCAGACGGCCACGCTCCTGGGCGTGGCGATGCTCACGTCCAAGGGCGCCTCCGGCGTGACGGGCGCGGGCTTCATCACCCTGGCCGCCACGCTGGCGGTGGTGCCGTCCGTGCCGGTGGCGGGGCTGGCGCTCATCCTGGGCATCGACCGGTTCATGAGCGAGGCGCGCGCCATCACCAACTTCATTGGCAACGGCGTGGCCAGCATCGTCGTGTCCCGCTGGGAGAACGAGCTGGACCGCGAGCGGCTGCGCGCGGAGCTCAACGGCGTGCCCGCTCCCGAGGCCCCGCCGGCCGATGCTGGAACGCCGGCCTGATGCTCAGGGGTGCGCCACCGCGTCGCGCACCGCGTCCTTCAGCACGTCCAGGTCCACCGGCTTGTCCAACAGCCGCCGGGCGCCCAGCCGCTGGGCCTCCGCGTGCGTCTCCTCGTCCGCGAAGGCGCTGAGCAGCAGCACCGGGCACGCGATGCCCTGCGCGCGCAGCCTCCCGAGCGCCTCCAGCCCGGTGCGCCCCGGCATGCGCACGTCGCTGACGATGAGGTCCGGCGGGGCGAGCGAGCCGCCGTGGCCCTGCATCATCGCCACGTAGTCCCCCAGCTCGAAGCCGTCCTCCACCTCCACCACCGTGTAGCCCGCGCGCCTCAACGTGCGCACGAGCATCGAGCGCATCGCGTCGTCGTCCTCGGCCACCAGGATGCGTGGGGCGTGCGTGGCTTCTTCCTGCGGAGGTGCGTTCGTCATCCGGGTGCGGAGGAGCATGGCGCATGCCACGTGCCTTGGAGGGACGTGGCTCCGTCATGTCGCGTGGGGTTCCGGGGCATCCTGCCCCCGCCGGGGCAATGTGCCCCAGGCATGCATGGGCATCCTGCCCCGCGTTGGCAGCGCCCCACGCCGGGGCGCGCGTTGGCATGGCCGATGCTCCAGCAACTGTCGTGACGCAGCACCCGCGGTACCCGTAGCGTACCTCCCCGGTCCGTGTGTTCCTTCCCCCTCACACACGAACCGGGGGTTGCCTCTTCCGTGAAGCTCGCTCGCAAATTCACCCTCGCCCTCGTGCTGCTCGCCGTCGCGGTGATGGCCGGCCTCCAGGCGTTCCAGGTCAACCGGGAGCTCGCCCGGTCGGAAATCGACACGCAGCACGACCACCGCCTGCTCGGTCACACGCTGGCCGGCTCCATTGGCAAGGCGTGGCAGCTGGCGGGCGAGGTCGAGGCGCTCACGCTCCTCCACCAGGCCAACCGCTTCCAGGAGCAGGTGCGGCTGCGCTGGGTGTGGCTGGACGGTGGACCGGGCTCCGGCTTCGCGCCGGCGCTGCCCCCGGCCCTGCTGCTCAGCCTGCGAGCGGGCAATGACGGCTGGCTGATGGACAACACCACCAGCCCGGGCGTGCTGCGCTCGTACACGCCGGTGTTCCTGGGCCGGCGCATGGGCGCCATTGAAATCACCGAGTCCATGTCCGAACAGGAGATGCACGTGCGCACCACCGTGGTGGGCACCTTCATCGCCACGGCGGCGCTCTCCGTGTTCTTCCTCCTGGCCGCCATGGCCATGGGCCGCAAGCTGGTGGGCCAGCCCGTGGAGCAGCTGGTGCATCTGGCCGGACGCATTGGCGAGGGCGACCTCACCGCGCGCGTTCCCTTGCGGCGCGCGCGCGGCGACGAACTGACGACGCTGGCGGTGGCCATGAACCGGATGGGTGAGCAGTTGGAGGAGACGCGGGCGCGCCTGGCCGTGGAGACGGCGGCGCGCCTGCGCACGGTGGAGCACCTGCGCCACGCGGATCGGCTCACCACGGTGGGCAAGCTCGCGTCCGGCGTGGCGCACGAACTGGGCACGCCGCTCAACGTCGTCATGGGCCGCGCGAAGATGGTCTCCTCCGGCGAGGCGGAGGGCGACGAGGTGAACGAGTGCGCCCGCATCATCTTCCAGCAGGCCCAGCACATGACCGCCATCATCCGGCAGCTCCTGGACTTCGCCCGGCGCCGCACGCCGTCCCGCGCGCCGGAGGACCTGTCCCAGCTCGCGGAGCGCACGCTGTCGCTGCTCAAGCCCATGGCCACCAAGCGGGGCGTGACGTTGTCCCAGGAGGTGCCCCCGGGCTTCACCGTGGAGGTGGACGCGGGGCAGTTCCAGCAGGTGCTCACCAACCTGGTGATGAACGGCCTCCACGCGATGAACCAGCCCGGCACCCTGCGCGTGCGCTCGCAGGTGCTGCGCGCCACGCCGCCCGCGGACGTGGGCGGCCCGGAGCAGGACTGGGTGCGGCTGGACGTGGAGGACCAGGGCTCGGGCATCCCCGCGGACGTGCTGCCCCACGTCTTCGAGCCCTTCTTCACCACCAAGGACGTGGGCGAGGGAACGGGGCTCGGGTTGTCCGTCTCCTATGGGATGGTGCGCGACCACGGCGGCTGGATTGACGTGAAAAGCGAGCCGGGCCGTGGGAGTTGTTTTTCCATCTATCTGCCGCCAGGGAAGGACGCATGCCAGGCCGCATCCTGATTGTCGAAGACGAGCGCGAGATGCGCGCCATGGTGGAGAAGGGCCTCCAGCGCCGGGGCTTCCAGCCCGTGGCCGTGGCCGCCGCGGACGAGGCCCTCCAGAAGCTCGCCGCCGAGGACTTCGACACCGTCCTCACCGACCTGCGCATGCCGGGCATGGATGGCCTGGCGCTGTGCGAGCGCATCGTGCTCAACCGGCCGGACATCCCCGTGGTGGTCGTCACCGCCTTCGGCAGCCTGGAGACGGCGGTGGCCGCCATCCGCGCGGGCGCCTACGACTTCATCACCAAGCCCATCGACCTGGACGCCCTGGTGCTGGTGCTGGAGCGCGCCGTGCAGCACCGCGCCCTGCGCGCGGAGGTGCGCCGGCTGCGCCAGGCCCTGGACCAGCGCCAGGACGACGGCGCGCTCGTGGGGGAGAGCCCCGCGCTCAAGCAGGCGTACGCGCTCATCGACCGGGTGGCGGACGTGGACGCCACGGTGCTCATCACCGGTGAGAGCGGCACGGGCAAGGAGGTGGCCGCGCGCGCCCTCCACGCTCGGGGCCGGCGCAAGGAGGGGCCCTTCGTGGCCATCAACTGCGCGGCCATGCCGGAGCAGCTGCTGGAGAGCGAACTGTTCGGCCACGCGAAGGGCGCCTTCACCGACGCGAAGGCGTCACGCACGGGCCTGTTCGTGAAGGCCCATGGCGGCACGCTGTTCCTGGATGAAGTGGGCGAGTTGCCCATGACGCTCCAGCCGAAGCTGTTGCGCGCCTTGCAGGAGCGCGTGGTGCGTCCGGTGGGCGGGGACACGGAGACGCCCTTCGACGCGCGCATCGTCGCGGCGACCAACCGCGACCTGGAGCTGGCGGTGGAGGAGAACCGCTTCCGCGAGGACCTCTACTACCGGCTCAACGTCATTGGCCTGAAGCTGCCCCCGCTGCGCGCGCGCGGCAACGACGTGCTGCTGCTGTCCCAGCGCTTCGTGGAGCAGTTCGCGTCCCGCACGGGCAAGAAGGTGGTGGGCCTGTCCCCCGCGGCGGCGCAGCGCCTGCTGGCCTACGGGTGGCCGGGCAACGTGCGCGAGCTGCAGAACTGCATCGAGCGCGCCGTGGCGCTCACGTCCTTCGAACAGCTCACGGTGGACGACCTGCCGGAGCGCATCCGCAACTACAGCACGCCGCGCGTGGTGCCGGAGAACACGGACCCGTCGGAGCTGGTGACGCTGGAGGAGCTGGAGCGCCGCTACATCCACCGCGTGCTGGAGGCGGTGGGCGGCAGCCGCACGCTCGCCGCGCGCATCCTGGGCGTGGACCGCAAGACGCTCTACCGCAAGCTGGAGCGCGGCGACACCGAAGCCCGGGAGGCCAAGAAACCTTGAGCCGGGGAGGCACGGGACCCACCACCCCCGGGGGGTGCCCGCCCCGTTTTCCCATCCCCTGGGAGGCCTGGGCCATCCGCTCCGGCCACAACCCTCCGCCAGGGGCACAAGTCGCGCGTCATCCCTCGGGGCGGGCCCCCGCCCGGCCTTCCGCGGGGTATGGTTCTGGGAGGATGCGTTCCGTTCCCGTCCAGAGCCCTGTCTTCTGTCGCGTGGTGGACCTCGCGCGCAAAGCAGGCGACAGGAATGTCACGGACCCGTTTCCTCCTGGAGGTTCCTGCCTACCCTCGGAAATCCACGAGTCCTTGTTTCGCGTAAACAGGCGGTCAGGACACCCGCCGCTGTCCTGGTTCCGTGCTCCCGCATTGAAGCCGGGCACGCTCCGCGGCACCGCTGTGTTTCCCACCTGAAGGAACCCGCTCCCCCGTACCCGACGACCCACCGATGGCCCAAGCTCCTGCCCGCCCGCGCTCCCGTCCTTCCGCCCCGTCCCCGACGGAGGCCTCTGGCCCGGGTCTGCAAGCGCTGCTGGAGGCGCTGCCGGAGGCCTTCCTCGGCGTGGACGCGGGCTGGCGCATCACCTGGCTGAGCCGGCGCATGCGCGAGCTGCTGGGGCCCCGCGTCCAGCCGGGTGATGACCTGCGCAAGAAGGTGGCGGACGTGCTGGGCCTGGGCAAGCACCTGCGCCTGGACGCGCCCGCCAGCGAGCAGCCCTCCGCCGCGCCCTATGAGCACCGCTGGCACGAGGGCGGCTTCTGCTTCGAGGTGAGCACCCGCCCCGCGGACGGCGGCCTGCTGGTGCACTGCCGCGACATCACCCGCGAGTTCCAGGCCCGCCACGAGTTGCAGCGCGTGGGCCAGCTCTTCCAGGCGGTGATGGAGGGCACCACCGACGCCATCTACATCAAGGACATGGAGGGCGCCTACCAGGTCATCAACTCGGCGGGCGCGCGCGCCGTGGGCCGCACCGTGGCCGAGGTGCGCGGCCGCACCGACGCGGAGCTCTTCCCGCCCGACGAGGCCCGGGTCAACCTGAGGCACGACCGGGACGTGCTCAAGGCGGGCCATCCGCTCACCTACGAGGACACGCAGCGCGCCCCCGACGGGGACCCGCGCGTGTGGATGTCCACCAAGGGCCCGCTGCGCGACCCGGAAGGCAACGTGTTCGGCCTGTTCGGCATCAGCCGCGACATCACCCAGCGCAAGTGGGCGGAAGACGAGGTGCGCCGGCACGCCGAGTTCCAGGAACACCTGATGGGCATCATCAGCCACGACATCCGCAGCCCGCTCGGCGCCATCATGAACTGGTCGCGCGTGCTCGCGGCCGGCGGGCCCGCGGAGGAGACGGCGCGCACCAGCCAGCGCATCGCCACCGCGGCGGTCCGCATCGAGCGGCTGACGCGCCTGCTGCTGGACTTCACCCGCGCCCGGCTGGTGGGCGGCGTGGTCATCGAGCCGCGCGGTTCGGATACGCAGGAGCTGCTGGCCAAGGTGGCGCACGAGTTCCGCGTGGCCTTCCCGAAGCGCGACATCGTCGTGGAGCACAAGGGCAACACGCAGGGGCACTGGGACCCGGACCGCCTGGCGCAGGTGGTGTCCAACCTGGTGGAGAACGCCCTCAAGTACGGCCCGGCGGACGCGCCCGTGAGCCTGGCCACGCGCGGCCTGCGCAACAAGGTGGTGGTGACGGTCCACAACCAGGGCCGCCCCATTCCGGAAGCCACCCTGCCCCACCTCTTCGAGCCCTTCCGTCAGGGCCCGCAGCAGACGCGCACGCTGAAGATGAGCTACGGCCTGGGGCTCTACATCGTGCGCGAAATCGTGCACGCCCACGGCGGCACCATCGATGTCACCTCCAGCGAGAGCGACGGCACCACCTTCACCGTCACGCTGCCGCGCCGCGCGCCGCCCCGGAAGGGCCCGCCGCCCGAGCCGCCTTCGCCGCCCTCGCACCGCGCCTGAAGAAGCGGGCGGCTGCCCCGCGGTCCGTCAGACGAAGCGCGAGAGGAGGGGCACCAGGTCGTCCAGCGGCGCGCTGCCGTTGGACAGGCCGGCTTCCGCCACCGCGCGCGGCATGCCGTACACCACGCAGGAGGACTCCGCCTCCGTGAGCACCACGCCGCCCGCGGCGCGCAGGGCCCGCGCGCCCAGGAGCCCGTCCTCGCCCATGCCGGTGAGCACCAGCCCCAGCGCGTCCCGCCCCCAGACCTCCGCCACGCTCTGGAAGAGCACGTCCACGGAGGGGTGGTGCGGGGTGCCCAGCGGATGGCGGTCCAGGCGCACCAGGTTGAGCGCCCCGTGCCGCGCCACCTTCAGGTGGTGGCCCGCGCGCGCCAGCACCGCGCGGCCCGGCACCAGCTCCATGCCGTCGCGCGCCTCCACCACCTCCAGCGCGCTCTGCGAGTCCAGCCGCTTCGCCACGGCCTCCGTGTAGCCGGCGGGGATGTGCAGCGCGAGCACCACCGGCGCCGGGAAGTCCCGGGGCATCGCGGACAACAGCCGCGTCAGCGCCTGCGGCCCGCCCGTGGACGTGCCCACCGCCAGCAGCTTCGTCGACGTCGCGGGCAGCGGCTTCGGGGGCGGGGCATCCACGGCCTCCGCCAGCTCCTGCTGGTAGCGCGGCACCGCGCGCCCCGCGATGCGCACCTTCTCCACCAGCTCCGCGCTCATTTCGTAGAGCCGGTCCGTGGCGAGCGCCGTGGGCTTGTGCACCAGGTCCACCGCGCCCGCCTGGAGCGCGGCCACCGCCAGGTCGCTGTCCGTGCCCGCGCTGCTCACCACCACCACGCGCGGCGCGTCCGGCATGCCGGACAGGGCGCGCAAGAAGCCCGCCCCGTCCAGCGACGGCATCATCAGGTCCAGGGTGATGACGTCCGGCTTGAGCTCCGCCACCCGCTCCAGCGCGTCCAGGCCGTCGCGCGCGGTGCCCACCACCTCCAGCCCCTCCGCGTCCGACAACACCTTGCGCAGCACCTTGCGCGCGAACGCCGAGTCGTCCACCACCAGCACGCGCAACGTCATGGGTCCGCCTTGCTGTAGAAGAACGCGCCACGGCGCTCCTCGCAGCGCAGCGCCGTGCCGAAGCGCATCAGGGACTCGGAGGTGCCCACCACCAGGTGCCCGCCGGGCCGCAGCGCCCCGGTGAGGCCGTCCACCACGCGGCGCGCGGTGTCGTCCTGGAAGTAGATGAGCACGTTGCGGCAGAGGACGGCCTCGCAGCTGCCCGGCTCCGGGTAGCCCGCGGTGTCCACCAGGTTGAGCTGGCGCCACTCCACCCGGGCCATCAGGTCCGGCCGCACGCGGGGACGGCCGTCCACCATGTCCAGCCAGCGCCCCATCACGCCCGGGGGCAGCGCGCGCAGGCAGCGCAGGTTGTGCTCCCCCGACTTCGCGCGCTCCAGCGCCTTGGAGCTCAGGTCCGTGGCCAGGATGGACACGTCATTCAGCACACCGCGCGAGTCCAGCAGCATGGCCAGCGTGAGGGGCTCCTCGCCGGTGGCGCACGCCGCGCACCACACGCGGGGCTTCCTGCCCGCGCGCACCGCCGGCACCAGCAGCTCGTCCACCAGCACCTCCAGCGCCTGGGGCTCGCGGAAGAAGTACGTCTCGTGGACGAGCAGCGCCTCCACCAGCGAGTCCAGCGTCTCCGGCCCCTTCGGGTCGTAGCGGAGGAAGTAGTAGTAATCGAGCAGCGAGTCGAACCCGGCCTCCAGCGCCCGGGTGGACAGCTTCTCCGCCAGCAGGTCCCGGTCCTCGGGCCCGTAGTGCAGGCCCGAGCGCTGCTCGATGAGCATGGAGAGGATGGTCAGGACCTGCGGAGACAGCGGCAGCGTGCTCATGGGCCGTGGGTTCTCTAGCGGCCCAGGGCCAACAGGCAGGCGCGGCGCACTTCGGGGTCCTCGTCGCGGTGGGCCGCCTTGTCCAGCGCCTCGCGCGCCTCCACCGTGCCCAGCGCCGCCACCGCGGGCGCGGTGGCCCGGCGGCCCGCGGGGCTCGCGCTGACGAGCGACTGCATCAGCGCCGCCCTCGCGTCCGCCCGGCGCATGCGCGCCAGCGCCGCCACCAGCAGGGGCGCCGTCGCGTCGTCCGCGGCCTCCAGCGCCGCCATCAGCCCGGGCAGGCGCCCCTCCACGGGCAGCGCCAGCGCGGACACCACCTGCTCGCGCAGCATCATGTCGCCCAGGAGCGACACCAGCTGCTGCGTCGCGTGCGAGCCCGTGCGCGTGGCGAGGAAGCCCACCGCCGCGCTGCGCACGCTGTCATCCCGGTCCCCGGCGGCGCGCAGGAGCGCGGGCAGCGTCTCCGGCGCGTCGTACTCCGCCACGGCGGACAGGGCCACCAGCCGCGTGGCCGGGTCCTCCGAGTGCACCGCCTCCAGCAGCACCGGCAGCGCGTCCGGCCGCCGGGCCACGCCCAGCCCCAGCAGGGCCGCGCGGCGCACGTCGGCGTCCGCGGACGAGGCCGCCCGGCGCAGCGCCGCCATGGCGCTCTCCGTGTGCATGTGCGCCAGCGCGTCCACCACCGCCACGCGCACCTGGCCCGCGTCGTCGTTGGCCAGCGCGACGATGGCGTCCGCGGCGGCCTCCTCGTTGAGCTTCCCCAGCGACTGGCACGCGTAGTAGCGCACCCACGGGTCGCGGTCGTTCAAACCGCCCAGCAGCGTGGAGGTGATGCGCGCCTGCTTGTCCGTCTGGCCCAGCGCGCGCATGGCGGTGGCGCGCGTGCGCTCCGACTCATGGCTCGCGGCGGCCAGCAGCGCGTCCACCGCGCGCGGGTCGTCGATGAAGGGCAGGCCGTAGATGGCCGCGTCGCGCAGCCGCTCGTCCGGGTCCCGCATGGCCAGCAGCAGCGCGTCCAGGCCGCGCGGGTAGCCGAAGTACGCCACGATGCGCAGCGCCGCCCGCCGCTGGCGCGCGTCCGTGGAGCGCGCCGCCTCCAGCGCCAGCGTCTCCGTCATATCGCTGCCCAGCGACTGGATGGCGCCCACCACCGCCTGCGACACGCGCGGGTCCTCGTCCGCCAGCCGCGCGAACAGGGCCGGCACCGCGGACGGGTCGCCAATGCGCGACAGCGTCTCCGCCGCCAGCGCGCGCACCGTCGCGTCCCGGTCCTCCAGGCACAGGAGCACGTCCGGCACCGCCGCGGAGCGCTTGCCCACCAGCGGCAGGAGCACCCGCCTGCGCGAGCTGTCGCCCTCGCGCAGCGCCTGCAGGATCTGCGCGTCCGCCTCCGCGCCCAGCTCGCCCAGGGCCGCCGCGGCCGCGCGCGACACGCCCAGGTCCTGCGAGTCCAGGAGCTTCAGGAGCCCCGTGGCCGCGTCCGCGCCGCCCACCCAGCCCAGCAGGCGCGCCACCGCGGTCTTCTCCCCCGCGTCCGCGCCCGCGATGACCTGGGCCAGCCGGCGTCCGGTGGGGTGCGGCTCCGCCGAGCTGGAGCGCAGCACCGACGGCACCGTGCGAGCGCCGCCGAAGCGCTGCACCTGCGCGTCGTGGATTTCAACCAGCGCCACCGCCGCCACGCGCACCACCGCGTCGTTGCCGCGCTGGAGCAGTCCCACCAGCGCGGGCACCGAGGCCTCCTGGCCGGTGCGGCCCAGCGCGCGCGCCGCCTCCAGGACGTAGAAGGGGTCGGACAAGAGCGCCATCAGCGCCGGCACGACGGTGGGGTCGCCCGAGCGGCCCAGCACGTCGATGGCGGGGAAGATGCGGAAGAAGTTGCCGCTCCCCAGCGAGGACAGGAGCGCGTCCACCGCCGCGCCGCCGCCCACGCGGCCCAGCGCCTCGATGGCGGCCACCGCCACGTTGTCGTCCGGATGGACGATGAGCCGCGACAACAGCGGCACGGACCTCCGGCTGCGGCGGCGTCCCAGCACCTGGGCGGCGTCACAGACGATGGCCGGGTTGGGGTCGTCCCCCAACAGCTCCACCGGGCCCTCCACCTCGCCCGTGGCGGCCACCAGCGCGTCCACCGCCGCGGCGATGCGCGCCTCGTTGTCCCGGCGGTGGCGCAGCACCTCACACAGGGGCTCCACCGCGGCGGAGCCCAGGCGCGCCAGCGCGGACACCACGGCGCGGCGCACCGCCCACGACGGCGCGTCCAGCCCGTTCACCAGCACCGGCAGGCTCGCCGGCCCCCGGCGCGCCAGCTGCTCCACCTCTTCCACCCGGGCGCGGTCCTCCGCGGACAGCGACAACGGGTGTTGTTTCGCGGTCGTGCTGCTCACGTGGCCTGCTCCCGTGTGTTCCGGGACGTCCCCGGCTCCGTGGCGCCCAACAGGCCGCTCAGGTGACTCAAGCCCTCCACCTGCTCTCCGTGCAGCCGCGACAGCTGCCCCAGCCGGCCCGCCACCTCCTTCACCTCCTGGGCGGTGACGGCCATGGCGCGCGCCTGCTCCGCCGTGGTGCCGGCGATCTCCTTCGCGCGGATCCGCATGTCCTCCACCGACCGGCCCAGCTGTTCGCTCATCGCGGCCTGGTCCATGGCGGCCCTCGCCACCGCCGCCACGCCCGTGGCCTGCTTCGTGGCGGACACGGTGAGCAGGGACAGGGCGTCCGTCTGCTCATCCAGCGCGCGCGCGGTGGACTTCGCCACCCGGCGCACCTCCTCCGCGCCGCGCACCAGCGACGTGAGCGCCTGGGCCTGCTCGTCCGTGGCGCGCGTGACCTCCTTGGCCAGGGTGGCCACCTGGCGGCTGGCGAGCTCGCCCTGCTTGAGCGCGCGGGCCTGCTCCGACATGGCGCGCGTGGACTGGGCCACCTCCTTGCGCGTGGCCTCCATGGCCTTCGCCACCTCCTGCGCGGCCTTGGCCTGCTCCGAGATGCCGGTGAGCGTGCGCTGCGTGGAGGCCGCCACCTCCTGCGCCGTGGCGCCCAGCGCCCCCACCTGCTGGCCCTGCGCCATCACCGCGGCGCTCACGCCCTGCACCAGCTGGCGCATCTGCGCGGTGCCGCGGGCCAGGTCCGTGGCGGCCTGCGCCTGCTCCTGCATCGCGCGCGACACCTTCTCCGCCACCTCCGTCAGCTGGTTGTTGGAGCGCACCGCGTCGCGCAGCGCCTTGGCCTGGTCCTGGGTGGCCTGGGTGGTCTGCCGCGCCATGCGCCGCATCTCCGTGCCGCCCTGGGTCAGCGCCTGCGCGGCCTGCGCCTGCTCCACCGCGGACGCGGCGATGAGCCGCCCCTGCTCGCTCACCTTCGCCGTGGCCTGCACCAGCGCCTGCACCGCCTGCACCTGCTCCGCCGACGCGCGCGACGCCTCGCGCACGTTCGAGCCCACCTCGTCCACGCCCTTGAGGATGGTGCCCAGCGCGCGCTCCGCGTCTCCCGCCAGCGCCGCGCCCTCGTCCGCCGCGCGCACGCCCTCGCCGGTGGCCACCGCCGCCTCGCGCGCCGTCGTCTGGAGTCCCCGGACAATCTTCGCCACGTCGCTGCTGGCCGCCGCCGCGCGGTCCGCCAGGGCGCGGATCTCCTCCGCCACCACCGCGAAGCCGCGGCCGTGCTCGCCCGCGCGCGCCGCCTCGATGCTGGCGTTGAGCGACAGGAGGTTGGTGCGGTCCGCGATGAGGTTGATGGTCTGCACGATGTCGCCAATCTCCTCGGCGCGCCGGCCCATCTCCTTCATCACCCCGGACGACTCCACGATGGACTGGCGGATGCGGCCGAAGCCCGCGATGGAGCGCGCCACCGTGGCGCCGCCCTCGCGCGCGCTCGTGCCCACGCGCTCCGCGGCCAGCCGCGCCTCCTCCGTCAGCTGCGCCGCGCGGCGCGTGGAGGACTCCAGCTGCGAGGACGCGGTGGCGCTGGTGGACGCCTGGGTGTTGATGCTCTCCGCCGCGCGGGCCACCGCCTGGGCGGAGCGCGACAGCTCCTCGATGGTGGCCGCGTTGGCGTCCACCACGGCGGCGTTCTTCTCCGCGGTGGCGGCCACCTCCTCCACGCTGGCGGCCACCTCCTGCACGGTGGACGCGGTGGTGACGGTGCTCGCCTCCAGGGTGCGCGTGTGCTCGGCCACGCCGCGCACGCTGCGGGCCACCTGCTCCGTGGCGGCGGCCGCGTCCTCCACGCTGGAGGACATGGTGGCCGCGTCGCGCACCACGTCCTGGAGCGTCTTGCCCAGGGACACCACGGCGCCGGACACCTGCCCCATGCGCTCGCCCACGCCCTGCGCGTCCGCGGCCAGCCGGGTGATGCCCTTGGACATCTCTTCAATGGTGGCGGCGACCTCCTCCGTGGTGGCGGCGCTGGTCTGGTTGCGCGAGACCAGGTCCTCCACCGTGGCGGTCATCTCCTGCATGCTCGCCAGGAGCTCCTCGCTGGAGGCGGCCAGGTCCTCCGCGTTGGCGCTCACGCCCTTCACCGAGCGCGCCACCTCCTCCAGCGTGGAGGCCGTCACGTCCGCGCTGGAGGCGAGCGTGCCCGCGTCCTTGCGCACGCCGGACACCGACGCCGTCACCTCCTGCATCGTGGCCGCGGTGGTCTCCGCCTCCTGCTGCACGCCCTTCGCCGCGTCGCCCACGGACGACTGGCTGCGCACCAGCGCCTGCACCGCGATGCCCGTCTGCTCCACCTGCGAGGCCACGGACTCGATGGCGATCCGCACCTGCTCGCCCGCCGCCGCCTGGTCGTTGCCCGCGGACGCGAGCCGCGCCGCCAGCTGCTCGGTGGACTTCACCAGCCCCACGCCTTCCGCCACCTGGAGCGAGGCGCGCTCCGCCAGCGCGCGAGCGTCCTCCAGCTTGCGCACGCTGTTACCGTTGTCCGTCGACATCCGCCGCCTCCTCCCCCACCACCCGGGGGAAATCAATGAGCATCACCAGCCGCGGGCCTACCTGCGCCACGGCCTTCACGAACCCCTTCGCGCCCTCCACCACCATGGGTGGGGGCGGCTGGATGGTGCGGGGGTCCAGCTTCAACACCTCGCGGGCGCTGTCCACGAGCAGCCCCACGGTGCGCTCGCCCAGCTGCCCCACCACCACCCGTGAATCCAGGGACTGCGTCCCCGCCGGCAGCCCGAAGCGGACGCGCGCGTCCACCACCGGGATGACCCGGCCGCGCACCTGCACCAGGCCGGCCACGTGCGAAGGCGCCCCGGGCACCGGCGTCGCGCCGGTGAAGGACTCCATCTGCACCACGTCCGCCGCGGGCATCGCGTATTCCGTCCCGTCCACCTTGAACAGCACGTGCAGCACGTTCATGACACCCACTCCCCTGCCCTGGACGCCCGCTTGCGGCGGCCCGCGCGCGCCGCACCCAGCGCGCCCAGGTCCAGCACCAGCGTGGGCTGTCCGTCACCCAGGTCCGTGGCGCCCGCCACGCCGGGCACGCGCACGAGCGGATCCTCCAGCGGCCGCAGCACGATCTCCTGCTGTCCCACCAGCCGGTCCACCGCGAAGGCCACCGGCTCCCCGCGCTGGCGCACGATGAGCGCCTTGGCGCCCTGGCCCGCCGCGCTGGCGTTCACGGGCGCATCCAGCAGCCGCGCCAGCGACACCAGCGGCACCGCCGCGCCCCGGCGCTCCACCAGCCCCAGGCCATCCGCGCCCGCGGGGCGCACCACGCCGGTGACGTCGATGAGCTCCTCCACGGTGCCCACCGCGACCGCGTACCGGCGGCCCGCGCATTCAAAGACGATGGCGTCCATCAGCGTCACCGTCAGGGGGACGCACACGGTGAAGGTGGTGCCCACGCCCTTGCGCGTCTCCATGCGCAACTCGCCGCCCAGCTGCTCCACGACGATGCGGCGCACGATGTCCATGCCCATGCCCCGGCCGCTGGTGCGCGTGGCCTCCTGGCGCGTGGACAGGCCGGGCCGGCACAACAGGTCCAGCAGCGCGTCCACGGAGTCCGGCACGGGGGCGTTCGCCGCCTTCGCCACCGCCTTCGCGTCCACGCCGCGCCCGTCGTCGCGCAGGGTGAGCTCCAGCTGGCCATTGGCGCTGGCGTGGCAGCTGAGGCGCACCAGCCCTTCGGCGGGCTTGCTCGCGGCCTGGCGCTCCTCGGGGGACTCCAGCGCGTGGTCCACGGCGTTGCGCACCAGGTGCACCAGCGCGGGCAGCAGCCGGTCCGCCACCGCCTTGTCCAGCTCCGCGTCGCCCACGTCCAGCTCCAGCCGCACCGCCTTGCCCGTGGCGCGGCGCAGGCCGCGCACCAGCAGGGGCAGCCGCTCCAGCACGTCCCCCACGCGCACCATGCGCAGCCGCAGGATGGCGGAGCGCAGGTCGCGCAGCTGCCGGCCGTTCTCCTGGAGGATGGCGGTGATTTCGCGCGTGGGCGCGCCCGCCTGGGTGAGCGCCGCCACCGCGCGCATCAGCCGCGAGCGGTTGACCACGAGCGACGCCAGCCACTCCATGGCCTCGTCCAGCCGGGACACCTCCACGCGCAGGAGGCCACCGCCCCGGCGCACCTCCGGCTCGTCCAGCTCCTCCTCGAGGACGGCGGCGCCGGGCAGGCCCGCCACGTCTCCGGAGCCCCCGTCTCCGTCCTCGGGCGGGGCTTCCGCGAGCGCGGGCGCCTCCAGCGAGCGCACCGTGGCGGGAGCGCCGCCCACCGCGTCCAGCAGCACGGCGTCCTCCGCGCGGGTGATGAGCAGCAGCGCGAACGCGAGCGACGCGCCCCCCGCGGCGGCGCCGGACAGGGGCAGCACCTTCACGATGTCCGCGAGCTTCGCCACGCGCTCGCGCACGGTGTTGATGTTGAGGCCCTTCGCGGCGCGCTCCGACGACGGCACGAAGTCCAGCCGCAGCGCGCGCTGGCCCGCGGCGAGCCCGCCCTCCAGCTGCTCGCGCTCGGACGGGGCCAGGCGGGAGGCGAACGAGGCCTCCGCGTCCAGCTTCACGGGCCGGGCCCGCTGGGGGACCGCGTCCCGCACCTGCGGCCCCAGCGCCTCCAGCCGCTCCAGCAGGTTCGCGGGCGCGGGCGACGCCGTCTTTCCGGCGCCCAGCTGCCGCACGCGCAGCTCGATGGCGCGCAGGCCCTCCACCAGCGGCTCCACGCTGGACTCGGGCAGCCGGCCGCCGGCTTGATCCGCCAGCCGCAGCGACGCCTCCATCCAGTGCGCCAGGGAGACGACGGGCTCCACGTCCACCATGGCGGACAGGCCCTTGAGCGTGTGCAGCGCGCGGAACAGCTCGCGGACGGCGCGGGGCTGGGTTTGCCCCTTGCGCACGGCCTCCTCCACCGCGAGCAGGTCCTTCTGCGCGGAGGCGAGCAACTCATCCGCCTCCGCCAGGTAGGCGGGGAGGAACTCAGCGAACTCCCCGGTTCCGGTCACCCGCGCGGCGCCTCGGCCGGGGTTTTCTCCAGAAGGGCCCGGGCGGCGCTTTGGATGGAGTCCGGAGTGAAGGGTTTGGTCATGAAGCGGTCCGCGCCGGCCTGCAGCGCGCGCTCGCGAGACGCCTCGTCGCCGCGCGTGGTGACGATGATGATGGGTAGGTTGCGCAGGTGATCCTGTCCGCGCACGAACTCCACCACTTCAATGCCACCGATGTCCGGCATGTTGAGGTCCAGGACGAGCAGGTCGTACGGCTTGAGCGACAGCTGCTCAATGGCTTCCAAACCGCTGGACGCCTGGGTGAAGTGGCTTTCCGGATAGGGCCGCAGGCAGGCGACCACCATGTCGCGCATTACCTTGCTGTCATCGACGACGAGTACCTCGGGCATGGCGTCCTCTGGAAACGACCGGCCAAGCTAGATCGATTCCGACCCGCTGAAAGAAATGAGTCATCAGGCGCGCGTTGAACGTTGGCTGGTCCACGCCCGCCTTGGACGATGTGCCACGGCGGGCGACGAAGCGCCACGGCTGCCCGTACATCCGGCACCCTGCGCCCCGTTGTTTTTCCGCCCTGGGGACCGAATTCCATCCATGCGCCCGCCTCCTCCCACCGACGCTTCCTTCCCCCGACTGCCGGGCCCGCCTCCGCTCCCCCTGGAAAACGCACCATGCGTCTGGGTGGTGGACGACAGCGCCAGCGAGGCGCGCTTCATCAAGACCGCGCTGGGAACGGGCTTCCAGGTGGAGACGTTCCCGGACGGCGCCGCGATGCTCGAAAGGCTGCACACCGGGCGGGCGCCAGACGTCGTGGTGTTGGATTGGGAGATGCCAGGAATGTCCGGTCCTGAGGTCTGTCAGTTCCTGCGCGGACAGCGGGAGACCCAGGCCCTGCCGGTGCTGCTGCTCACCTCGCACGGGCGGCCGGAGGACCTGGTGCAGGGCCTGCGCGCGGGGGCCAACGACTACGTGGCCAAGCCATTCCGCACGGAGGAGGTGCGCGCGCGGGTGGACGCGCTCGCGCGCACCAAGCGGCTGGTGGACGACGTGCGGCGCACCAGCGAGGAGAAGGCGGAGGTGTTCGCGCAGCTGGACGCGCTGCTCACGTCCTCGCCCGTGGGGCTGTCGCTGATGGACCGGGACCTGCGCTTCGTGCGCGTCAACGCGCGCATGGCGAAGCTGGACGGGCTGTCCGTGGACGCCTACCCGGGCCGGACGCTGGCGGAGGTCCTGCCCCGCTTCGCCCCCCGGCTGGAGCCCCTCCTCCGCCGCGTCATGGAGACGGGCGAGCCCGCCGAGGAGCTGGGCTTCACGCTGGAGCACCCGGACGCGCCCCACGGCGAGCTGTACGTGATGGCCAGCTACCACCCGGTGCGCACCGCCCGGGGGGACGTGGTGGGCGTGGGCACCGTGATGGTGGACGTCACCCGGCTCAAGGAGGCGGAAGCCGAGCTGCGCTCGACCGCGGAGTTCCGCGAGCGCTTCCTGGGCATCGTGGGCCACGACCTGCGCAACCCGCTCAACTCCATCCGCATGGGCGCCAGCTTCCTCGTCGCCAGCGAGCAGCTGCCCCCCGCGCTGGAGCGCACCGCCAGCCGCATCATCAACAGCACGGACCGGATGACGCGGATGATCACGGAGCTGCTCGACTTCACGCGCAGCCGGCTGGGCAGCGGCATCCCGCTGAACCCGGCTGCCACGGACCTGGGGCAGGTGGCGCGACAGGTGGTGGAGGAACTGGAGCTGGTGCACCCGCGCCGCACGGTGAAGGTGACGTCCACGGGCCCCCTCACGGGGAACTGGGACGCGGACAGGCTGGCGCAGGTGTTGAGCAACCTGGTGGGCAACGCGCTCCAGTACAGCCCGCCGGACGCCACCGTGGAGCTGTCGCTCGTGGGCGAGGCGGAGCAGGCCATCGCGCGGGTGACCAACGCCGGGGAGCCCATTGCCCCGGAGGAGCTGGAGCTGCTCTTCCATCCCTTCCAGCGCGCGCGCACGGGCGCGCATGTTCCGTCTGGCCTGGGCCTGGGCCTCTTCATCTCCGACCAGATTGCCCGGGGCCACCGGGGCACGCTCACCGTGACATCGGATGCACAGCGGACCGTCTTCACCCTGACGCTGCCGCGTGGGGGGGCATGAATCCCGGAGGGCGCGGGAACACCCGCCCCCGTGCCTTCCGAGCGTCCAGGCCCTCGAGCCCCCTGGAAACGCTGGGGTCCGTGCCCTACCGTGCACGCGTGTCCATTGCGCAACACCGCACCACCCTGCTCCTCGTTGAGAACAACGAGGACGTCCGCGAGGCGCTGCGCGAAATCCTGGAGTCGGAGGGCTACCGCGTCCTCACGGCGGCGAACGGCCAGGTCGCGCTGAACCTGCTGGCGGAGCAGGAGCGGATGCCCGCCCTCGTCCTGCTGGACCTGGTGATGCCGGTGATGGACGGCCACGCCTTCATCGAACACCTGCGCGGCACGGGTGCGCTCGCGCTCACGCAGGTGCTGGTGCTGACGGCGCACCCCACCCTGCCCCTGCCGCAAGGCGTGGCCGGACGGCTGGGCAAGCCGGTGAAGCTGGAGGCGCTGCTGGACGCCATCGCGGTGCACACCGCGTCCGCGTGAAGCCGGGCGCTCAGGCGGCGGCGGGACAGTGCCGCGCCACCATGGCCAACAGCTCCGCGATGTCCACGGGCTTGCGCAGCAGGCCCACCGTGCCCGGCGGGGCCTTGGCGGAGAAGTGGGCGGTGAGCATCAGCACGGGCAGCTCGCGGTAGCGCGCGTCCTCCCGCAGCCGGTGGAGGAACTCGTGTCCGTCCATCACTGGCATCATGAGGTCCAGCAGCACCAGGCAGGGCTGCTCGTTGGCGGCGAGGACCTCCAGCGCGGCCTGGCCGTTGGCGGCCTGGAGCACCGTGTAGTCCTCCATCTCCAGCAGCTCCGCCACCACCTCGCGCAGGTCCGGTTCGTCGTCAACGATGAGGATGATGGAACGCGAGGGGGTGCTGCTCACGGACGGCAGCCTACGCAGGTATTGCTACGAGCGCCAAGGAAGACGTGCCCCCCTGCCCGTCACGGCGCGCGATGATTTCACGCGGGGCGGGCCCCTGCCTGTTCGCCTGCCGGGAATCCTCGGTGAAAACAGGGTGGGTCCATTGCACCTGAGGGCCCGAGCCCCTACCCCCTTCATTACGGCCCCATGAACCTCGTCGCGGACTTCATCGAAGCGAACCTGGACGTCCTGGTGCGGCGCTTCGCGGAAGCCGCGCGCGGGCTGGAGAGCACGCAGGGGCTGAAGCCGTCGGAGCTCATCTCCACGCTCCCGGAATATCTCCACGCGGTGGCGGCCATCTGCCGGCACGGCCCCACACCGGAGCGGCTGGAGACGCGGGCGCGCCTGGAGGAGGCCCACATCAACCTGCGGTTGCGCGTGGGCGCCACGCAGGAGGACGCGACGGACGAATACACGCTGCTGGGGCGGCTCATCCCCCAGCTCTGGGAGGACGTCCAGCCGGAGCGCAAGCCCAGCGCCGCGGGCATGCAGTGCCTCTTCCAGCAGCTTGAAGAGGCCATGGACCACGTGGTGGTCCTCTTCTCCGGCTACTCGCTGGAGGACCGCCAGCGGGAGAAGCGCTTCCTGCGCCAGATGGACGCGCTGGCGCCCCGGTCGCTGGAGTGCGGCGCGGACATTCAGGGTCTGCTGAAGCCGCTGGTGGAGCTCATCGTCCGCGCGCTGGAGGCCGCCGGCGCGGAGCTGTTCCTCGTGGAGCCGGGAGGCCGGAGGATGGTCCCCGTCGTGCACACCAGGCACCGCGTTCCACCTCCCGGCCGGTGGGTGGATGCGCAAGGGCCGTCCTTCCTGGGCCGGGTGGCGCGCTCGGAGGAGCCGCTGGTGCTCACCCAGGCGCGGGGCCTGGAGGACGCCGCGCTCGACGGGCTGCACGCCCTCGGGTGGAGCACGCTCCTGGGCCTGCGGCTGTGGCCCCACGGCGACCTGATGGGCGTGCTCTGCGTGGGCTTCGCGGAGGCGCGGCCGGTGCCGCCTCAGACCAAGCGCTTCATGGAGACGCTGGTGGAGTACTTCTCCGGCATCCTCGACCGCGCCCAGCTGATGGGCCAGCTGCGGGAGACCGCCACGCGGCTGGAGGTGTCGGAGTCGCGCTACCGGTTGGCCAGCCAGGCCGCCGCGGACACCGTCTGGGATTGGAACCTGCTCACGCAGGAGGTCACCTGGAGCGGGGAGACGCGCAGGCTGCTCGGCTTCGCGCCCGACGAGATTGGCCCCGTGGCGGACTGGTGGGTCGCGCGCATCCACCCGGAGGACCGGGAGCGGGTGCGGCACGGCATCCACGCGGCCATCCAGGGCACGCAGGCACGCTGGCAGGACGAGTACCGGTTCTTCAACCGCGAGGGTGAGGCCGTGCGGGTGATGGACACGGGCGTCATCCTGCGCGACGCGACGGGCCTGGGCGTGCGCATGGTGGGCGCCATGCAGGACGTCACCCTGCAGCGGGAGGAGGAGAGCGGGCGCGCACGGCTGCTCCTGGAGGCCCGCACCGCGCGCGTCCAGGCGGACACGGCGCTCGGCCATCTGCACGTGCTGTTGCAGAAGGCCCCTGTCGCGCTCGCCATCCTCCGCGGCCCCGAGCACGTCGTGGAGCTGGCCAACGACCGCGTCTGCCAGCTCTGGGGCCGCGTCAGCGACCAGGTCCTGGGCCGCCCCCTGTTCAACGTCCTGACAGAGGTGAAGGGACAGGGCTTCCGGGAGCTGTTGGACGGCGTGCTCACCACGGGCATCCCCTACGTGGGCCACGAACAGCACGCGCGACTGGCGAGGGCCCCGGGTGGCGCCCTGGAGGACAGCTACTTCAACTTCGTCTACCAGCCGCTGCACGAGACGGAGGTCGGCCTCCAGGGCATCCTCATCGTCGCCAACGAGGTCACCGAAGCCGTGCAGGCCCGTCAGCGGGCGGAAGGGCTGGCGGGGACGCTGCACGCCAGCGAGGAGCGCCTGCGGCTGGCGTTGGACGCGGCGGACATGGGCAGCTGGGACATCGACCTGGCCACGGGCCGGGCCACCTGGGACCCGCGCTTCCGCGCCATGCTGGGCCTGCCCGCGCAGGGCGAGCTGACGCTCGACGAGGCCATGCGGTTCGTCCTGGAGGAGGACCGGCCCCTGGTGGAGCACGCGATGGAGGAGGCCGCCCGGCCTGGAGGCACAGGCGAGTACGCGTGCGAGTTCCGCGCGCGGGCTCCCCAGGGCGGCCAGCCCGAGCGCTGGCTCTCCGGACGGGGCCACGTGCACTTCGGGCCGGACGGGCGGCCCGTGCGCTTCGTGGGAACGGGGCTGGACGTGACGGAGCACAAGCTGGCGGAGGAGGCGGCGCGCCAGCGCACGGAGTTCGAGCAGTACCTGATGGGCATCGTGTCACACGACCTGCGCAACCCGCTGAACTCCATCATGCTGGGCACGACGTCGCTGCTCCGGCGCGAGGATTTGAGCGAGCGCGCGACGAAGGCCGTCCTGCGCGTCCAGGCTTCCGCGGAGCGCGCGGTGCGGATGATCCGCGACCTCCTGGACTTCACCCAGGCGCGCCTGGGCGGCGGGCTCCCTGTCCATTGCCAGGACCTGGAGCTGGGGGCGCTGGTGCGGCAGGTGGTGGAGGAGGCGCGGATGACCGCTCCGGAGCGCGACCTCCAGCTGTCGCTGCCGCAGGCGGGCCTTCGCGGCTGCTGGGATCCGGACCGCGTCACGCAATTGCTCATCAACCTGCTGGGCAACGCGCTGAAGTACTCGCCGGAGGACACGCCGGTGGCGGTGCGCCTGCGGGAGGTGCCCGGGAGTGTGTTGCTGGAGGTGCACAACGGCGGAGACCCCATCGCCTCCGACGTGCTGCCCCGCATCTTCCAGCCCATGCAGCGCGGGGCGCCGGGCATGGACGCGGCGACGCGCAGCGTGGGCCTGGGGCTCTACATCGTGCGGACCATCGTGCATGCGCACGGAGGCACCATCGACGTGACCTCCACGCGGGAAACGGGCACGACGTTCACGGTGAGGCTGCCGCACGCCGACGCGAGGTAGCCGGCCGGAGAGTGGGAGCGTGGGGCCGGTGCCAGCGCGACGGCCCGCCCACCGATTCAGACCGCAGGCGTCGACAGGTGCAACACGCTGCCGGATGGGAAGGCGCCCACGTCCGCCTGGAATGCCTCCAGCCGTGGCGCCGTCTTCTCAAGCGCCCGCTGAAACTCCGCTGCGGCTTCTGCCCCACCATACGGGCCACCCAGCGTAGCCGCATGGGCGCGGAGGTCGGCTTCCAGCGCCTCCGCCGTCGCGTAGCGTTCCGACGGTTCCCGCCTCAGCAACCGGTGGAGGATGGCACGCAGTCCGGGCGACAGCCGCGCCATCAGTGACTCCAGGTCTTCTGGCCGGTAGGCGGCGGCGTGCATCACGACGTCGGCATACTCGTCCGAGCCGTGCCCCGCCTGCGCCCCCACCATCATCCCCTGGAACACGCGCCGCGCATCCGCGTCCGTCAACCGCGCCTCCAGGTCGCTCATGAGCGCGCGCGGCAGACTGTAGAGATGCAGGCCCGTCGCCAGCTCCACCAGGATGAGCCCCAGCGAGAAGAGATCCGAGCGCGCATCCGTGTCTTCCCCGAACAGCACCTCTGGCGCGCCGTAGTACACCTCGCCGTGCGGGCGCGTGATGCTGGAGGGGACCCGACCCGGCATCCGGGAGAGGACATCCCCCAGGTCCGTGAGCGCCAGCGCACCATCCGGTCCGAACCGGATGCCCTGAGGATGCAGGTCGCGGTGCACGAAACCCAGCGGAGTCCCCCGCGCGTCCGTCTTCCCATGCAGGAACCCGAGCAGCGACGCGAGTCGGAGGCCCACGTGCACCAGGAACGCTTCGGGATACGCATGCACATACACCAGCGGCAGCATCGCCACGTCATCCAGCGTGCAACCCGGAACGCGCGCCCATTCGAAGAAGAGCAGGTCGGCCACCTCATGGCCGCCGTACAGCCGCGCGATGCGCGGATGCTCCAGCAGCCGTGAGAGCGCCAGCGTCTCCTGCAACCGCGCTCGCGGATCCCGCGACGGAGAGAGGTCTCCACCGCGCATGGACAGCGCCTGGAGGAACACCGGCACGGGCTCACGTCCGGGCTGCCTCCGGACGGCCAGGAAGTGCTGCTCCCCGTGGCCGCGCCGCCGCAGGATCCGCTCCAGCTCGAACGACTTGGACCCGGCCTTGAACATCACTTCGGGGAGGGGAGACTTCACTGTCCTGGATGGGCTCATGCCGTACAGGCTCCTTGGAGAACAACGCCAGACTACTTTTGGAGTAGCCAGATTCTCCAGGACCCATCAGGTTGTATTAGAACGTTTCTCCTGGCCCGGCGTCCCGTCAAGAATGGCTCACGGGAACTCGTGCACGACAGTATAGGCAAAGGTGCGCGGCATCCGGACCGCGCCGGGCTTGGAGCCCTCGTCCCACTCGCCGCCATCATGGTTCCCATAGACGAAGCACACGGGATGGATGCTCCCGTCGGGCAGCTCCGCCTTGGTGTAGCGGCCCGTCACCCGGCCTTCCCCCGTCCAGAGGCGCCCATACAGGCGGGTCCCCTCGGGCAGATGTCCATACTGCTGAATGACGAGGCTGACGATGGGGCCGTCGTGAACGATGAGCTTTTCCGAGCCCAGGCCAGGTTGCGTGATGTCCGTGTAGACGCTGGCACCGCCGCCCTTGTTCAGGCCGAGCTTTCGCATCGCCTCCAGGGCCCCCGTGGGACACCGGCTCGCGTCCGGCCGCACCTGGGCGCCCGTGCAGGCCGTGAGGACGGCGGCCCCCACTGCCGCGGAGCACCGCTTGAGCGTGCCAGACCGAGCGGGCGTGGGAATGACGGCCGCCTGCTGCGGCGAAGGGGGGGTCATGGCTTCTTTCTCCTGCGGAAGAGGGACGGGTGGGGAGGTGCCCGTCGATGGCCCGTGAGCTTCTTCCAGCCCGGAACGGGGCGCCATTTGCTGGACGTTTCGCGCCTCACTCACCGCCAGCGAGGGCTCCTCCCGCACCAGGGCCCGCCGCAAGCCCCACACCGTAAGGCCGGCGACGAGCGGCCCCACCAGCAACACCGCGAATGCGCCCCAGAAGAGTGGATGCGAGCGGCCCCCGCGAACCCGCGCCTGGAGGGCACGGAGCGACCGGGCCTCGGCGGCGGCCACCTTCGCGGGATCGCGTCTGCGCAGCTCGCGGGCTTCGCGAAGCCGACGGACAGCCTCCAGGTGACGGACGCGGGCGTCCCGCAGGGCGACCTCCTGCCCCGGCATCACGGGACCCAGGACCTCCTCCGCCTCCAGGGTCGTGCGTGAGCCGCTGGCGGTCCGCTCGCGCCAGTCGAACAGCGGCGCGTTCCAGGCCGGACCGACATCCACCAGGCGCTGGCGCAGCTCATCCGCCAGCAGTGCCGTGCTTTCGGGACGCCGCTCCGGCTCGAAGGCCAGCAACCGCATCAAGGCGTCCGACAGCTCCTCCGGCACATGGGGGTTGAGGTTCCTCACGGAGCGCAGGCCATGGGGCTCTGATGCATCCCGGGGCATTCCCCATTGCGCGGCGGGGTATTGATCCGTCAGCAGTCGATAGAAGGTCACGCCGACCGCATACAGCTCGTCCGCCACGGAGTAGGCATAGGGACTGGAAGCACCGGGCCGGCGCTCCGACAGCACGCGCCACATGAACAGCTGGGGGCTGTAGTAGCGCGGACTGCCCGGTGGCAACCGGGCGGTGGCGGTGAGCACGGGTGCCCCCGCGTACCAACCGGCGCCCCAGTCCAGGACCTTCACCTTGCCGTCCGGCGCGACCAGGACGTTGTCGCCCTTGAAGTCCCGGTGCAGTGCCCCCTGGCGGTGCGCGGCTGCCAGCGCCTCCAGCACTTGCACCAGCAGGCCCGTCACCTGTCGAGCCGTGGGGTTGCGGGCCAGCGCCCATTCATAGAGCGACTCTCCCTCCACATACTCCATCACCAGATAGGGGTGTTCCACGGGCCCCAACCGCCAGACGCCATGGGTGATCAACCGCACCACCGCACAGTGCCGCACGCGGGCCAGCAGCTCCGCCTCCCGCGCGAACCATCGCTCTCCGGGACGCCGGGACAACTTCAAGGCATACAGCTTGCCCTGAGGGCGGCCTGCCCGGCGCACGGAGTACGTGGTGCCGTACCCTCCCGCCCCCAATCGCGCCACCACCTCCCAGCGGTCCACGCGGGTTCCAGGCGGCAACCACTCGGGGGACAGCAGGACCCGTCCCAGCACCGCCTCCGCATGTCGAAGCCCCAACTCGGGTGACTCGCTGATCACGGGGACAGCCCTTTCCATCGCACGGAGCGATCGCCTTCCTGATTCCAGACCTCCAGCACATAGCGGGCCTGAGGATCCAGGCCCTCTGGCAGATGCCACTCCAGGACCACCTGGCCGCTCGCGCCGGGTGCCAGCCGGTCCTCCAACATCCGGACGGGAATCTCCCGATGAATGACCTGCCCCTCCTTCTCAGCCGGCCCCAACTGGATGAGCCGTCCCACGCCGGGCACCCACCGTGCGGAGCCGGATGAATTTCTCAAGGTGAAGGCCATCACCCGGGTTTGGATGTGGCGGTAGAGAAGCGCACTCCTCACGACATCCAGGCCCGGCGTTCCAACGGCGTTGGGAAACCATTCCACCGACACCGGCTCCGGCCCCAGCGCGCCGGTAAGCACCGCGCCCGCCAGTCCGGTCTGGGCGCACTGCGCACGCAGGGTCGCGAGCCCCGCCTCGGCGGCGGCACACCGTCCCCGCAGCAGCGCCAGCTCCTCGCCCAGGTCCTCGGCGGACAGCGCGTGGCGGGACACCTCCACCACGGTGTCCACCTCCCTGGGGTCGGTGACGAGCAGGAAGGACACCTGCCGGGGCGCATCCTCTCCGGCGAAGCGCGCGGTGATGAGCGGCCGGGACGACTCCGGCATGGCCACGGCGGGGCGCAGCACCATCACGCCCGGGTACACCTTCAGCTGCCCGAACAGCGGCGTCAGGGCCTTCGTGTCCACGGATTGCGGCAGGATGTCCTCGTTGAACACGACGGTGGTGACGGTCCCGGGAGCGACGCGCAGCAGGTGCAGCGTCGTGGCCTCCTCCGCCCGAACCACCAGCTTCCGCTCCCGGGTGACACGCTGCTGTTCTGGGGCCGCCGCGCCCAGCAGCACCAGCAGCATTGGCCAGACAACCACACGGGGTACGAGCACGCGGGGCAACCTCCAGCATCACACCCTAGCAGATGGGGCTGACGTGACGGGGAGGTTCGAAGCTCGGTACGCGGTGGGTTGTCCAGCGGCGAAACCCAAGTCGAGCCCGGAGGGAGGATGAGAGCTCCATCTCGTCCCTTGCCCCTCGCCGCTTCATCCTCTTCTGACGCGTCGCCGTATTTCTCATGGATGCGCCGAAGCGCGTCGAGCACTGGCGCCGCCGCCAACCCCCACGACGGACTCCAAGGCGACTGCCGCCGTGTGCCGCTTCAACCAGGCCTGGCGTCGTGGCGGGCGAACTCCTATCACTGCTGAGCGACGATGAGGCCGCGCCGCACGTCGACGGCGTAGAGCCCACCGGCATTCGTGGCTGTATCGTTCGGGTCGCAAAGTTCTGTGTGCGCGTAGATGCCAACCAGGACGGTGCCGTCCGGCAGCTTCTCCACCGCCACCTGATAGATGTCGCGGCGAAAGAGGCACAACTCGACTGGCGTTGCGTCCTTGGGTGGCTCGCGGTCCAAGGGGAGAAAGTCATCCATCGCGAGCTGGACGGCGGTGGCGATGTCACCATCCAAGAGCGTTGTCCGGCCCTCCTGGAAGGGGAGGGCCGGGAAGACGAACTTCCGGGCCTCTTCGGGAGGCGCATGAGGATGACGCATCGAGCGCTGGAAAAGGGAACACCCGCTCAACGCAACGAGCGACAGAACAAGCAGCGACGCACGTCTCATCGAGAGGCCTCCGGCACAGGCTGGATGATGCCATTCACTTTGTCCACGACGCGTCCGATAAGTACCCATCGCCGTTCCTGACGCACGTAGACCTCCCCAGGACGATCCTGCCCGATGTGTGGGACGCACATCTGCACGGTGCACCCGGCGTCCATCTGGACGCGGAACGAGTACCGCTGGCGAGACTGCCAGCGATCCTGGAAGGACATCTGTGAGTAGCGCCAGGGGTGGGTATGGTAGTCCGCGACGATTGCAGTCCGTCCCCGCTCATCCACCACCTTCCGAGGCACACGGCAATCCTTGAAGTCCCTGTTCTCAGCGCTGAGCCGCCGCGTCTCCAGTGCAGCGGGCCAGGATGCATAGTAGCGGCCATCATAGGAGGTCAGGAACGCACTCGAACAGGTCGGCAACCTGGGCGTGATGTTCGAACGGGTGACGTGACGGGGAGGTTCGGAGTCCGGCACGCAGCAGGTCGCCTGCCGGAACCAACTACGTCGGCCCTGGGGGGAACTTCTTCATGAGTTCTTCAGGCAGGGGGGTCCGCAGAAGCGTCTGCGGGCCTCCACCGGTCCTGATGACCTGGAACCCCTGCCCCGCGATGCGGAGGAGATCTCCATCTCGTCCCTTGCCACTCTCCAGCCACTCTTCCGCCGCCTGCCGTGTTTCGAATGTCCCCGCGACGACGACCTCCTCGATGGCTGGCGTATAGAACGAACGGAAGAACTCCCGGTATTCATCCATCCGCCCACTATCCTGGAGGTAGATCAACGCGACCGCGGAGATCCGAAGCGCTTCGTCCTCCTCGGAGGCGTCGCCGTACTTCTCATTGATGCGCCGAAGCGCGTCGAGCACTGCCTCCAGCCGGAAGTTCTGGTTGTATTTCATGAACGTTTCCCTAAAGAGCAAGCGGAGCCAGGATCAACGCACCCGCCGCGCTGACCGTCAGGACGAATGCGACGCCTCCCACCACCACGATGGTCCCCAAGGCAACTTCCGCCTTGTGCCGCTTCAACCACATCATTGCGCCGTCCATCTCCGTGAACTCCAGTTTCTTGGCGTTCTCGCGCGCGGCGGTTTCCTGTTCTTTGACGCAATCCGTGTATTGAGTGCCGCAGTCGGAAACGCACCGTTTGTAATACCAGCCGGATTGCTCCTGGCTGTGCGGCCACGGATAGCGCTTCTGCCAGCACTTCTCCACACACTCCTCATGCTCCTTCTGGCAGTCGTGCCCCCCAGCCCCTCCTCTGCCAAGGGCGGCCC
>NZ_RAVY01000369.1:0-2612 GCF_003611625.1 Corallococcus sp. CA054B | reverse complement strand
CTCCGCCCGTCGCCGCGCCGCCGCCCACCATCGCGCAGACGCCGACTCCTCCGCCCGTCACTCCGACGACCGTCAGCGACACGCCCGCGAAGGTCGACACGCCAGTGCAGCCCACGGCCCCAGGAAAGACGGTCGTCAAGACGAGCGGCAAGACACAGTCTCCGCGCATTCCCCTGGAGCCTACTGACGACATCGCGCTCAGTGCCCTGAAGGAAGCCCGTGCCGCGGATGCGCTGAACGACGTGGACACCGGTGTCCGGATGGCCCAGCGCAGCTATGCGGCTCAGAAGAACTTGGCCGCGCACCATCTGGCCATCAAGCTCCGTTGCCAGTCCAAAGACATGGTCAACGGTCCTGCGGAACTGTCGAAAGTCTCCAAGACGGACCTGCCGGCGCGGCTCGTCGAGCTATGTCGGAGCAATGGTGTTGAATTGCCGAAGTGAGCGAACACCGCCCGTCCAGGCAACTACGGACGGGTGAGGGGGATACATCCAACATGAAATGCATCGTCGCCGTGGCTGTGCTGGCCACCGTTCTAGGCACCCTGCCCGCTCGGGCCGCGCCGCCCGCTCCCGTGGAAGCCGGCAAGGTTTTCGTAGGCCCACAGGGGGAATTGGTCGCCGTCGTTCCCCTCGCGCCCCGTGAGCAGAAGAAGTTCCTCCTGCGCATCCAGGGCACGGGCTCCGTGCTGGACAACCTGGTCCTCCCCTACACCCTGAAGGACTGGAGCAGCCCCAGCACGCTGCGCCACAACTACACGACCCAGTGGCACGGCAAGGACTACTCGCCACTCATCACCGTGGGGAAGAACACGGAGCTGCACTTCCCCGGCGGTCCCGGCAACGGCATCGCCGTCCAGTACGACGAGGCGCGCTCCCAGAAGCTCAAGCCGGAGGAGGTCTACGCCCAGCACCAGCAGCAGACCCAGAGCGGTCAGCTCGCGAAGCTGATGGCCTTCGACCGCAAGGCGGAGGAAACCGTCCACGACACCGCCTACGCCGAAGCGCTCCAGGCGCTGAACACCACCTGCGGCACCTCCATGGCGGGCGCCATCGACTGGACCACCATCCCCGAGCCCGTCCTCAAGTCCCAGAAGATCGCCCGCTACTGCGCCTCTCCCCTCACCGCGCTGAAGGCCCTGTGCGAGGTCTCCGACGAGGCCCGCACCACCGTGAAGGCCCGCCTGAAGCAGATGGACTGCCGCTTCGGCGCCACGCTGGAGCCCGCGCTGCAGGGCGACCGCTTCGTGTGGACCACCAACCCGGAGGCGAGCCAGCAGGAGAAGGCCGCCACCCGCTACTTCAAGAAGCACCTCTAGGCCCGCGCACCATGCTCTTCCAACGCATCCTTCCCGTGGCCGTGCTCCTCTCCGCCAGTCCCGCCGCCGCCGTCGAACCGCCGTGGGGCAAGGCGGAGAACCTGGGCCAGCGCATGCTCCTGGAGGCCACCGCCGTCTGCACCGACGGCAAAGGCCACTACGCCGTCTCCGTGCCCCGCGAGGACACGGACGAGTTGGAGGACCAGCTCTACTACGGCGACGGCAAGTCCCTGGTCGTGGTGCCGCGCCCCCGCTCCCGGAACCTGAACGCCACCACCTTCCTGGATCCGCGCTTCTTCAACCCCAACGGCACCGCCGACTACGACGGCGTGGACCTGCGCGTGCACTCGCAGCTGTCCGTGGACACCAAGGAGCGCACCTGCTCCCTGCGCTGCGGCGAGCGCAAGGTCACGCTGGAGATGCTCCCCAGCACCCAGGCGAAGGAGCTGCTGCGCAAGGCCTCCTACGCGCCCAACCCGCAGAAGTTCGCGCCCCACGCGCTCCTGCGTGATTCGGAGGGCACGTACTACTACGTGGACAAGGGCTTCACGCCCGCGGAGTCCCGCAACTTCCGCGTGTTCATCGGGCCCCGCGGCGACCTCAAGCCGCAGAAGATGACCAACGTGGTCGCGGACTCCGAGGGTGAAATCTTCACCACCAAGAAGGGCCAGCTGCGGCTCGTCATCGACCGCGCGCAGAAGCCCATCTGGATCGAAAAGGCGCGCAAGGAGGTGGAGCTGCGCAACGTCCCCGTGGAGCAGAACCTGCCCCTCATCTACAACGAGCTGGGCGTCTACACGGGCATCCGGCTGGGCACGCCCTGCGACGATCAGTAGCGAGCAGTCCCGCTAAACGCGCACCAGCAACGCCATCTGGTGCGCGCCAATGCCCAGGCCGACCATCACCAGGTACTTCGTGCGCAGCTCGCGGCGGAACCGGGCCAGCGTCACCGGCATGGACGCGTGCACCATGTTCCCGTACTGCTCGAAGGTGTCCAGGTACTCGCGCGGGCGGATCTCCTGCGCCCAGTGGTCCATCAGCTTGCGCGTGGCCTGGTGGGAGATGAGCGTCACGTCCTCGCGCGCCACACCGTGCTTCGCGAGCAGACGCTCCACCAGCCGGGGCGGCCCGTTCATCCCCGAGTTCAGGAACGCCTTCACGCCCGCCGCGGGGGCGATGCCATAGGTCGGGTACGCGAGGCCGGACTCCGGCCGCGAGCCCATCATCATCGCGCCGTATTCGTCGCTGAAGGTGTCCGCGCCCCAGTCCACCAGCGTGAGCCCTTCCCCCGCCC
>NZ_RAVY01000368.1:0-2617 GCF_003611625.1 Corallococcus sp. CA054B | reverse complement strand
CCCCCAGTCATGCACAGCGGAGAGCGCCAGCGTGTAGCGGCCGGGTTCGCGGGGCTGGCCGAAGAGGACGTGCTGCACGTCCAGCGCGACTTCCGCCCCCATGAGGCGCGCGCCCAGCACGTCCGAAACGAACGCCTGCGTGTAGAGGGGCCCCAGCGTGCCGGTGAGGAAGCCTCCCGCCGGGTGGTAGTCGGGGTTGCTCCGGTTGGAGTAGCGCCGCACGAGGTGCGCGGACAGCAGGCTGTAGGACTCCAGCGCGCCAAACCAGACGCCCACGGGTGCGTCGTCCGAGCCCAGCTTGAGGCCGCGCACCACCTGCCCGAAGTCCGAGAGGCTGTCCCAGTCCTCTCTCCGCACAAGGCCCGTGCCCTCCCCTCCACGCCACAGCCGAAATCGCACCGGGGCGCCCAGGTTGAGGCCGAAGTCCTCGCCACGCTCGAGGACGACGGTGGGCTCCACCTGGAGAAACCCCTCGTCCAGGCCAACACCCGCGCGCGGCAGCAGGGCCAGCGTCGTCACGTCCAGCCTCAGCAGCGAACGCCACGCCGCGTCCCGCGCGTGCCGCTCCTCTTCCATGGGCCGCGGCGCGGGGAGCTCATCCGCGCCCGCGGCAACCGGCGACAGCAGACACAGCCCCACCACCCAACCGCACGTCATTCGCATCCACGTCTCCCTGTCATGCTCCCGACGAGGGAAGTTTGACCGAAAGCGGCGCCCCCCGGACCTGTCGCGCCGCGGCCTGGATGCGAAGAGCTTGGATGAAGGCGCGGTCTACTGCGTGGATGCTCAGGGCCGCATTGTCGCCGTGCGCTGAACGCGTCTGACCGTGCTCAGGCGAGGAGGGAGACGCAGGGCATCCCCTCCCTTCCCATGCGCACCCGGCCGCCGCACCTCAACAACATCCATGTCCTCGTCGGGTTCACAGGAGCACGGCCCGTCATCCGAAGGGCCCATGCCCATGAGGGTCTGCCCCCCTGCGTCCCTGGCCGAGCTGCTGGACACCGACCACGAGGCGCTCCTGGAAGATTGGGTCGCCCGGGTGTCGCCCCTCTTCACCCACCTGCGCCTGTCACGCGAGCAGCTCATCGACGCCCTGCCCGCCTTCCTTGATGAGCTTCGCGCGGCGCTCGAGGAGGCGGAGGAGGACGCCGGCGGCAGCCCCTCGCTCCACCACATCGAGGCCTCCAGGGCCCACGGCCAGCAGCGCCTGGGCCTGGGCGCCGACGTGCCCCTCGTCACGCGCGAATACGCCGTCCTGCGCGACTGCATCCTGGCCCGGGCCGAGCATGAGGACGTGGACGTGCCGGTGTCCCAGCTGCGCGTGCTCTGCACCTGCATCGACAGCGCGCTGGCCCAGGCGGCCATCCCGTTCGCGATCGACAGCGCCGAGCGCCGCCAGGCGGAAGCCGAGGAGCGCGAGCGCTTCTTCCAGCTGTCCCCGGACATCGTCTGCCTCGCCGGACTGGACGGGTACATCAAGCGCGTGAACGCGAACTTCGTCGTCTCGCTCGGGTGGAGCGAGACGGAACTCTACCAGCGTCCGTTCATGGACCTGGTCCACCCCGACGACCAGGAGTTCACCCGCTCGGAGCTACACAAGCTGTCCCAGGGCATCCCCACCCTGCGCTTCGAGAACCGCCTCCGCACCCGCGACGGCGACTACCGGTGGCTCGCGTGGGCCTCGCGCCCCGTGGCCGGGATGGACCTCATCTACGCCGCCGCGCGCGACATCACCGAACAGAAGTCCGTGACGCACGAACGCGAGCGCCTGCTGGAGGCCGTGCGGGACAGCGAGGCCCGCTTCCGCAACATGGCGGACCACGCCCCCGTCATGCTCTGGGTGACGAACGCCCAGGGCTCCACGACCTACCTGAACCGGGGCTGGTACTCCTTCACCGGCCAGACCGAGGCCACGGGCCTGGGCCACGGCTGGCTCGACGCCATCCACCCCGACGACCTGGAGCGCACGCGGCGGATCTTCGGGGAGGCCCACACCGCCCGCCGGCCCTTCCGCCTGGACTACCGGCTGCGCGGCGCGGACGGCCACCACCGGTGGGCCGTGGACACCGGCTCGCCCCGCTTCGACGCGGACGGGCACTTCCTGGGCTACATCGGCAGCGTCATTGACATCTCCGACCGCAAGCAGGCGGAGGTGGAGCGCGAGGCCCTGCTCGCCCGCGAGAGCGCCGCGCGCCACGAGGCCGAGGAGGCCAGCCAGCTCAAGGACGAGTTCCTGGCCACCGTCAGCCACGAACTGCGCACGCCCCTCACCGCCATCCTCGGCTGGGTGCAGCTTTTGCGCACCGGCCACCTGTCCGAGCCCCGCCGGGAGCGCGCGCTGGAGACCATCGAGCGCAACGCGCGCTCGCAGGGGCAGCTCATCGAGGACCTGCTCGACGTCAGCCGCATCATCTCCGGCAAGCTCAAGCTGGACGTGTCGCCGGTGGACCTGTCCGCGGTGGTGCAGCAGGCGCTCGAGTCCGTGCGGCCCGCGGCGGACAGCGCGCGCACGCGCTCGATGAAGCCGTAGCCGTCCGTGACCGGCATGCCGATGTCGGAGACGAGCACGTCCGGATGCTCCGCCTGGAGCACCTGGAGCCCCTCCATCGCGGAGCCC
>NZ_RAVY01000367.1:0-2691 GCF_003611625.1 Corallococcus sp. CA054B | reverse complement strand
TCTCGTGGGCTCGGAGAGGTGTATAAGAGACAGGTCCCCAGGGACGCCACCCAGCTGTCCACCCGTCCCCCGGTGACGCAGGCGCCGCAGGTCCGCGCGCGCAGGGACTGATCCGCGACGTGGCGGCGGCAGGAGGCCCAGCACTCGGAAGCGACCGTGCCAGCCCGGGAGGGGCTGGCCGCCAGCAGGAGGACCAGGAGAAGGAGGCGGGACACGCTCCGGACACTCTAGCGCACCCGGCCCATCCTTTCCGTGCGGGTCTCCTTGCCTTTTCCGGCCCGCTGCGCCATACCCCCCCGACCCTCTGAAGATTTCCAGATTGCATCCAGCTAGGCGGAAGGAGGTGACTGCATGCCCGGTATTCGAGTGAAGGAAGGTGAGTCCATCGAAAGCGCTCTCAAGCGCTTCAAGAAGGCCACCGAGAAGGCCGGAATCCTTTCCGAGATCCGCAAGCGCGAGCACTACGAGAAGCCTTCCGTGAAGCGGAAGAAGAAGGCCCTCGCCGCCAAGAAGCGCGCTGTGAAGAAGGCCCGCAAGTCGTACTAAGCAGGCCCGCAGTGAGGAGCCGGGGCTCCAGCAGTCAGGTGCCCTGGCTCCCGCCGTCCCATCCGCTGGCGCGGCGACCCTTTTCCCCGCCCGTGAGGAATCCCGACATGACCACCCTGAAAGAGCGCCTGACCGCGGACCTGAAGGACGCGATGAAGGCCAAGGACGAGCTGACCCTGAGCGTGGTGCGCATGCTCAAGAGCGCCGTGAAGTACAAGGAGGTCGAGCCGGGAGCCAGCGAGCTGGACGACGCGGGCATCCAGCAGGTCATCGCCACCCTCATCAAGCAGCGCCGCGACTCCGTCGAGCAGTTCAAGGCCGGAGGCCGCCCGGAGCTGGCGGAGAAGGAAGAGCAGGAGATCTCCGTCCTGCAGCGCTACCTGCCCCAGCAGCTCACCCCGGCAGAGCTCACCGCCGCCGTCCAGGCCGCCATCGCCGAGGTCGGCGCCAAGGGCCCCAAGGACATGGGCGCGGTCATGAAGAACGTGAACCCCAAGGTCCAGGGCAAGGCCGAGGGCAAGGCCATCTCCGAAGAAGTGAAGGCCCAGCTGGCGAAGCTGTCCTGAAGCACCCGTGATTCCAGGGGAAGGGGCGCCGGGAGTGTGTCCCAGGTGCCCTCCCCACCCCGGGCTCGAAGCGGATTTTTTGATCCCTCGCCCGCTGCCCATTAAGCGCTGATCCTCAAGGCCTCTTCCGCCCGTCCCCCACTCCGGGAGGCGAGCGGGCAGCCATCAGGAGTGCGCGCCGTGTCCCAGCTTCCGTCCGTTTGCGTCAGAGGGGGCCGTCAGGATGGCGGGCGGAAGGCCGCGCTCATGCGGATGGATGGAGGGGCGTCGTGATTCCGGAGCACAAGATCCAGGAGGTCCTCGACCGCGTGGACATCGTGTCGCTGGTATCCCGTCACGTGGAACTCAAGAAGGCCGGCCGTGAGTTCAAGGGCCGCTGCCCCTTCCACCAGGAGAAGACGCCGTCCTTCTACGTGGTGCCGGAGAAGCGCTTCTATTTCTGCCACGGCTGCCGAGCGAGCGGCGACGCGGTGTCCTTCATCCAGCGCTACCTGGGCAAGACGTTCCAGGACGCCGTGCGCGACCTGGCCCAGGAAGTGGGCATCGACCTGGAGGCCGCGCAGGATCCCGGCCTCAAGGAGCGTCAGCAGGTCAAGGAGGCCACGGACTTCGCCGCGGAGCACTTCCGCGGCCTGCTCTGGCACGAGGATGAAGGCCGCGCCGCGCGCGCCTACCTGGCCAGCCGTGGCGTGTCGGAAGAGGTGGCCCAGGGCTTCGGCCTGGGGTGGGCGCCCGCGCAGTGGAGCCTCCTGGCGGACCGCTTCCAGAAGAACGGCATGCTGGAGTGGGGCCTGAAGGCAGGGCTCATCACCAAGCGGAACAGCGGGGATGGCTGCATCGACTTCTTCCGCAGCCGCCTGATGGTGCCCATCCGCGCGCCGGAGGGACGGCCCATCGCCTTCGGCGGCCGGCTGGTCGCGGCGGAGGACGGGCCCAAGTACCTCAACTCGCGCGAGTCCCGGCTCTACAACAAGAGCGAGACGCTCTTCGGCATGGACCAGGCGCGCGACGACATCCACAAGCGCAAGACGGCCGTGCTCGTGGAGGGGTACTTCGACTGCATCGGCCTGCACCAGGTGGGCGTGCGCAACGCGGTGGCCCTGTGCTCCACCAACCTCACCGCCGGGCACCTCCAGGTGCTCAAGCGCGCGGAGGCCCGCGACCTGGTGCTGCTCCTGGACGGAGACTCCGCGGGCCTCGCCGCCGTGGAGCGGCTGGCCGGTCCCCTGCTCGCCGCCGGCGCCCCCACCCGGGTGGCGCTCCTGCCGCAGGGAGATGACCCGGACGTGTTCGCCCGCCGCGAGGGCACCGACGGCGTGGAGCGTCTGCTGGAGGGCGCCCAGCCCCTCACCGCCTACCTCTTCGCCACCCTGCTCCCCGCGGGCAAGCAGGCGAGCTTCGAGGAGAAGATGTCCGCCCTGGAGCGGCTCAAGCCCGTCACCTCCCAGGTGCCTCCGGGCCTGACGCGCTCGGCGCTCATCAGCGCCCTGGCGGGGCACTTCGGCTGGATGCCGGCGCAGATTGAATCGTCGCTCCAGTACAAGCCGCCCCCCACCCCCAAGCCCTCCCACCCCAACCC
>NZ_RAVY01000366.1:0-2923 GCF_003611625.1 Corallococcus sp. CA054B | reverse complement strand
CGTCAGCGCCGCGCGCACGATGCGCCCCCCATCCATGGGGAACGCCGGCAACAGGTTGAAGCCCCCCAGCACCGCGTTGAGCATCGCCAGCGTGAAGAGCGCGAACTGCACCTGGAACATCCCCAGGCCGTGCACCACCCACGTCAGCGCGCCCAGGAACGCCGCCAGCCCCAGGCTCGTCAGCGGCCCCACCAGCGCCATCACCGCCTCGTCCCGGGGACGCTTGGGCACCTCCGCCAGCTCCGACACGCCGCCGACAATCATCAGCGTGATGCCGTGCACCTCGCCGCCATGCCGCAGCGCATAGAGGGTGTGCGCCATCTCGTGCAGCAGCACCGACAGGAACAGCCCCACCGCCACCGCCAGCCCCCACGCCCACGGGTGCCCGCCCAGCGCGCCCGGCGGCACGTCCGCCGTCTCCGCTGCCTGCTGGAGCGCTCCACCGAACGACAGCGCCAGGAGCGGCAGTGCCACCAGCAGGGACACATGGACCCGGATGGGCACCCCCCGGAATGAGCCCACCTGCAGTGCTCCCGGCCTCGCACGCATCGCCAGCCTCCCCTGCCCGCTCCCCGGCCCCGGAGCCCGGGAAGACGCGGTGTCGGAAATCCTGAACTTCCGTCCCGTCCCCATCCCGTGCACACCGGGCCCGGCCGTCCGCCCACCCCTCCAGGAGCAAGGGAAGCGCTGCCAGCAACCTCCAATCGTGTTAGAGCGGCCCCCCATGGCCACGACCCCCGAGAACGATCCCTTGCGCGCACGGCTCCAGCAGATGGAGCAGCAGGCCGAGCAGGGCGGCGGCGCCGACCGCATCGCCAAGCAGCACGAGGCCGGCAAGCTCACGGCCCGCGAGCGCATCGACCTGCTGCTCGACCCCGGCTCCTTCAGTGAGCTGGACAAGTTCGTCACCCACCGCAGCCACGACTTCGGCATGGGCGACAAGAAGATCCTCGGCGACGGCGTCGTCACCGGCTACGGCACCGTGGAAGGCCGCCAGGTGTTCGTCTTCGCCCAGGACTTCACCGTCTTCGGCGGCTCGCTGTCCGGCGCCTACGCCCAGAAGATCTGCAAGATCATGGACCTGGCCACCCGCGTGGGCGCGCCCGTCATCGGGCTCAACGACTCCGGCGGCGCGCGCATCCAGGAAGGCGTGGAGAGCCTGGCCGGCTACGCGGACATCTTCCTGCGCAACACGCTGGCGTCCGGCGTCGTCCCCCAGATTTCGCTCATCCTGGGGCCGTGCGCGGGCGGCGCGGTGTACTCGCCCGCCATCACGGACTTCATCATGATGGTGAAGGACACGTCGTACATGTTCATCACCGGCCCGGACGTCATCAAGACGGTGACGCACGAAGAGGTCTCCAAGGAGGCCCTGGGCGGCGCGCTCACGCACAACCAGAAGTCCGGTGTCGCCCACTTCGCCGCGGAGAACGAGCAGGCCGCCATCGCCATGACGCGCGAGCTGCTCTCGTTCCTGCCCTCCAACAACCAGGAGGACCCGCCCGCGCAGCCGTGTGAGGACGACCCGTTCCGCGCCGAGGAGTCGCTCAAGTCCATCGTCCCGGCGAACCCGAACAAGCCCTACGACATCAAGGAGATCATCCGCGCCATCGTCGACTCGAAGCACTTCTTCGAGGTGCAGGAGCACTTCGCGAAGAACATCGTCGTCGGCTTCGCGCGCATGAACGGCAAGAGCGTGGGCATCGTCGCCAACCAGCCCGCGGTGCTCGCCGGCTGCCTGGACATCGACGCCAGCGTGAAGGCCGCGCGCTTCGTGCGCTTCTGCGACTGCTTCAACATCCCCCTGCTCACCCTGGTGGACGTGCCCGGCTTCCTCCCCGGCACGGACCAGGAGTGGGGCGGCATCATCACCCACGGCGCCAAGCTGCTCTACGCGTACGCGGAAGCCACCGTCCCGAAGATCACGCTCATCACGCGCAAGGCCTACGGCGGCGCGTACGACGTCATGGCGTCCAAGCACATCCGCGCGGACATCAACTACGCCTACCCCACCGCGGAGATCGCCGTGATGGGCCCCGAAGGCGCGGTGAACATCATCTTCCGCAACGAAATCCTGAAGGCCCAGGACGCCAACGCCGAGCGCAAGAAGCTCACGGACGACTACCGCGAGAAGTTCGCCAACCCGTTCAAGGCGGCGGAGCTGGGCTACATCGACGAGGTCATCCGTCCGGAAGAGACCCGCGCCAAGGTCATCCGCGCGCTGGAGATGCTCAAGGACAAGCGGCAGGAGAACCCGCCGCGCAAGCACGGCAACATCCCGCTGTAGAAGTAGTCCCGGACCGCGCCCGCACGCCCCCCGTCGCCAGGGGGGCAGGCGGGCGTCGTCACTTCCGGAAATTCTCAGGTAACGCCGGGGCTTTCACGGGGCCACTCAAGGAGCCACCCCCGTGTCCCAGCAGCGCCGACTCGTTCTCTTCCTCTCCGACGTCGAAGGAAACCTCACCGCCCTGCGTCAGACGCTCAAGGGCGTGTGTGAGGGGCTCGACCTCCCCTGTCCCGAGGTGAAGTGGGTGGAGCCCCGTCCGGAGTCGCTGGCCGACAGCGGCTGGCACGTGGCGGAGATTCCCCTCGTCTCCGGCAAGACGTCCGGCAAGGTGTCCTCCCCCGAGGAGCACGTGGACGCCATGACGCAGGCGCTCTCCCGCGACTTCCGCGACCGCTCCATGGGCATGTACGTGGACCGGGAGCACAGCTACGCGCGCGTCTGCATGGCCGCTCCCAGCCGCCCGCCCCGCGCCATGGAGGGCGAGTACCTGGACGTCCTGCGCCAGGCCGCGCGCTGGCTGGACGTGGAGACGACAGCGCTGGCCCGCCTCTTCAGCGGGAATGCCGCGCGCAACCTGCTGGCGGCCGCGGTGGACTTCGGGCCGGATGGCAAGGCCGTGGAGGCCCCCTCGCACCC
>NZ_RAVY01000365.1:0-2926 GCF_003611625.1 Corallococcus sp. CA054B | reverse complement strand
GCTCCGCCCCGGCCCCCATCGCCTCGCCCGCGCCGCGCATCCCACCTCGGGCGCGCGTACCATCCATGCCCGCACAGACGCTGGCGGCCCAGCCGGGCCGGTGGCTGTGGACCTGCCGGGAGGGCTTCGAGTCGCATCTGTTCGAGGAGCTGACCTGGGCTGGAGCGGGCCCCCGCCTCCTGGGGCCTGCCCTGCTGGAGTCCGAGCAGCGGCCGGAAGTTCCCCCCGCCTTTGGCCGGGCGGTGGAGAAGGTCGTCGCCACCTGGGCGCCCCCGGGTGGAGCCCAGGTGCCGGTGGAGGACCTGGTGGCGGCGATGTCCGGGCTGCCCTCTCGGGTGCCCTGGCTCGTGCGGGCCTACACGCCGGACAGCGCGAAGGGCAACACGCAGGCGGGCCGCGCGGAAGCGCTGGAGGCGGCGGTGCGGGCCGCGCTCCCCGCGGGACGCGTGCTGGAGGACGACGGCCGGGCGCGCGAGGCGGGGGCCCTGCTGGTGGGCCTGTGCGTCGCGCCGGACGGGGTGCTGAGCTTGGGCGCGGTGAGCGCCCGTGAGGCCCTGTCGCTCGCGCCGGGCGGGCGGCGGCGGATGAAGCGCGCGGGCGAGTCCCCTTCCCGCGCGGCGATGAAGCTGGAGGAGGCGCTGGACGGGCTGGCGCATGAGCCCGGGCGCGGCGACGTCTGCGTGGACCTGGGCGCGGCGCCGGGCGGCTGGACGCAGCGGCTGGTGGCCCGAGGGGCGCGGGTGGTGGCGGTGGACCCCGCGAAGCTGATGCCGGAGCTGGCGAAGAACCCGCGCGTCCAGCACGTGCAGGAGAGCGCCTTCGCCTACGCCCCCGAGGAGTCCGCGGACTGGCTCTTCTGCGACATGGCGTGGCGGCCCCTGGAGGTCGCGCAGCTGCTGGCCAAGTGGGGCCGGCGCCGCTGGGCACGCAACCTGGTGGCCAACATCAAGCTGCCCATGAAGGACAAGAACCCGCTGCTCCTGCGGGTGCGCCAGACGCTCGTGGACGACGGGGGCTGGGAGGGCCTCACCGTCCGCCAGCTCTACCATGACCGGGACGAAGTCACCGTGACGGCCCATCGCATGCGCTGAAGGCTCCGCATGCGCTGAGGGCAGTGGAGCGGGCGCGCAGGAGAAGCTTTCCTGCGCCCGGGGCGGGTCCGCGCTACACACGCGGACACGATGCCCTACTCACTCGACGACGCCACCGCCACCGCCCTGGTCGCCCTCCACCCCCGGGCCGCGCGCCCGGGGCACGCCCAGGAGGCGCCGCAGGCGGCCGCCCAGGAGCTCATCGCCGCCGAACAGCGCCGGCGCGGCCAACCGGATGCCACCGGGGCCATGCACGTGCTTGCCCTCACGCAGGGCACGCTCCTCAAGGAGGAGTTCGACCTGTCCACGCACGCGCACCACGACGGCTGGCGCGTGGGCGCGCTGATGGTGGACGTGAAGGAGATGATCCACTTCAACGCGCGCTTCGGCTTCCCCGCCGGGGACGCGCTGCTCAAGGGCGTCGTGGCGTCGCTCGGCGCGCAGTACCCGGGCGCGCGCATCGTGCGCTTCCAGCCGGACGGGTTCGCGGTGCTGCTGCTGCCCACGTCCCAGCTCACCGTGCGCGAGGACAGCGCGGAAGCGACGCGCGCGAAGCTTTCGGAGGACCTGCGCCCCGCGCTGCCTCCGGGCGCCTCTGACACCGACGTGCCGGGCTTCACCGTGGCGCTGCTGGAGCTGACGGTGCACCAGCCGTCGCACTGGCAGGTGCTGGGGCCGCTCCTGTGGGCGGAGGTGGAGCGGGCCTACATCATGGAGCGCACCGGGCGGACGCACGGCCTGCAGCGGCGGCGCCTGCGCCTGGATGCGTTCCTTCCGGAGCCGGAAGGAACCTGACCGCGTCCCCGGACGACTCGACGCCTACTCTTCGAGGATGAACTTGCGCGGGTTCTGCGGCACGCCGTTCACGCGCACCTCGTAGTGCAGGTGGGGGCCGGTGGAGCGGCCGGTGTTGCCCACCGCCGCGATGGTCGCGCCGCGCTTCACCCGGTCCCCGGCCTTCACCAGGATCTTGGACAGGTGGCCGTAGCGCGTCTTGATGCCGTAGCCGTGGTCGATGACGAGCACGTTGCCGTACCCGCCCTCCAGGCCCGCGAACACCACCGTGCCGTCAGACGGCGCGGTGACTTCCTTGCCGTGCGGCGCCGCGATGTCCAGGCCCGCGTGCGTCACCCGGTCCGCCGTGTACGGGTCCAGGCGCTGACCGAAATCGCTGGTCACCCAGCCGCGCGCCGGCCACACCGACGGCGTGGAGGCCAGCAGCGACTTCTGGTCCTGGAAGTAGGCCTGCAGGTCCTGGAGGCTCAGCTCCTGACGGGTGGCCTCCGCGGAGAGCCGGTCCAGGCGGCCCAGCATCATCTTGGGCGTGTCCGTGGTGGTCAGCTGGGTGAACTGCGTGTCCGTCGTGGGCGCCGCGGTGCCAGCCTCCGGCTCCGTGGGGCCCATGGCCAGGTTGCGCTGCGGGTCCGACAGCAGCGTCACCGCGCGCAGCTTCTGGTCGAAACGCTCCACGCGGTCCAGCGTCGAACCGATGTGCTCGATGCGCTCACGCACCGACTTCAGCTGCGAGCGCAGCGTGAGGTTCTCCTCACGCAGGATGCGGTTCTCCGACGCGTCCGCCGCCACCTGGAGGTAGTGGATGCTCGCACCGGCGCCCAGGCCCGCCACCAGCATCAGGCCCATGCCCACCTGCACCAGCCAGGAGCGCTGGATGGTGTAGCGCTTCACCGGAGCGTCGTGGTCCGGGATGACCATCAGCGTGAAGGACTTTTTGGCCACGGACCACTCCTGGGGAAACTCTTTCTCAACGTGGGACTTCCGGCGCCAGAAGCTAAGTCGCTCCCCGCGCGCGCAACACCTCCCCCACCCGCCGCCCC
>NZ_RAVY01000364.1:0-2932 GCF_003611625.1 Corallococcus sp. CA054B | reverse complement strand
CCTTATCGTCGGCAGCGTCAGATGTGTATAAGACACAGCCGCGTCGCTCCCGCGACCAGGGCCACCTGTCCTTCGAGTGGCTTCATGTCCGTGCTCCCCTTTCACGCGCCACCCTGCATCCCCAATCCTGACAACCCCTGTCATGATTGCCGGCCCAGGCTGCACCTCTCCCGCACCCCAGAGGGCCCATGCGCGCGGATCGCCTCGTCCACCTGTTGATGCGCCTCCAGGCCCGCTCTCGCAGCACCGTGGGCGAGCTGGCGCGCGAGCTCCAGGTCTCCAGCCGCACCGTGCACCGGGACCTGGACGCCCTCTCCACCGCGGGCGTCCCCGTCTACGCCACCCGCGGCGCCACGGGCGGCGTGGCGCTGATGGAGGGCTGGCGCACGCAGCTCACCGGCCTCACCCGCCCGGAGCTCCAGGCCCTGGCCACGGTGGGCGCTCCGGGAGCCCTGGATGACCTGGGCCTGTCCGGACCGCTGCGCACGGGACTGGTGAAGCTGGCCGCGGCCCTCCCCGCCCTCCAGCAGCCCGCGCTGGAGCACGCGCGCCAGCGGCTGCACGTGGACGCCTCCGGCTGGTTCACCGGCCGCGAGCCCCTGCCGCACCTGGGCAAGCTGCGCGACGCCGCCTGGCAGGACCGCCGCGTGTCGCTGAGCTACCAGGACTTCGACGGCGCCCGCTCCCGCCGGACGGTGGACCCCTACGGGCTCGTGATCAAGGCGGACCGCTGGTACCTCGTCGCGGGGACGGACAAGGGCCCGCGCGTCTTCCGGGGCGGGCGCATTGGCGACGTGCGGCTGCGTCCCCAGGGCTTCACCCGCCCGCAGGGCTTCGACCTGCCCGCGTTCTGGAAGGACTGGTGCGCGAAGTTCGCCACCGAGCGCCCCCGCTACGACGTCACGCTCTCCTGCACGCAGGAGGGGGAGGCAGCGCTGCGGAGGATGCGTCCCCCGGCCGACGGTGAGCGCATCGACAAGGCGCCCGCGGCACGCGGTGGGAAGCGGAAGGTGACGCTGGACTTCGAGCGGGAGGCCATCGCGGTCTCCCAGCTGTGCGAAATCGGGGCGGGCGTGGAGGTGCTCGCCCCGGAACCGCTGCGCCAACGGCTGGCCGCGCTGGCGGCCTCACTGCTGGCGCTCTACGGCGGGCCCGGCCGGAAGAGGCCGGGCCGCCGCGCCCGCTAGAAGTGCAGCGGGTGACCCAGCGTGGCCTCGGCGCCCTCGTGCATGATTTCCGAGAGCGTCGGGTGCGCGTGGATGGTGTGGGCCAGCTCCTCGGTGGTGATCTCCAGCTTCATCGCGACGCAGGCCTCGGCGAGCAGCTCCGTGGCGTGCGGCCCGATGATGTGGATGCCCAGCACCTCGTCGTACTTCTTGTCGGAGACGATCTTGATGAGGCCCACCGACTCGTTGGAGATGGCCGACTTGGTGACGGCGCCGAAGGGGGCGATGCCCACCTTCACGTCGTAGCCGCGCTCCTTGGCCTTCTTCTCCGTGAGGCCCACGGACGCCACCTCGGGGTAGCAGTACGTGGCGGACGGGGTCAGGTCGTAATTGATGGGCGCGGGGTTCTTCCCGGCGATGTGCTCCACCACCATCACGCACTCGGCGGAGGCCATGTGCGCCAGCATCGGCGTGGGGATGACGTCGCCAATGGCGTAGACGTTGGGCTCGCTGGTGCGGCACAGCGTGTCGACCTTGATGAAGCCGCGGTCCACCTGGATGGACGTCTTGTTGAGGCCCACGTCCTCGGTGACGGGCGCGCGGCCCACCGCCGACAGGAGGATTTCGGCCTCCAGCGTCTTGGTCTCCTCGCCCACCTTCATGGTGACGCGCACGCCGTCCGCCGTGTGCTCCACCTTCTGCACCGCGGAGCCCGTGTGCACGTCGATGCCGCGGCGGCGGAAGATCTTGTCCAGCTCCTTGGAGATGTCCGCGTCCTCGATGGGGAGCAGCGCGGGCATGTACTCCACGATGGCCGTCTTGCTGCCCACGTGGTTGAACACGGAGGCGAACTCGCAGCCCACCGCGCCCGCGCCCAGGACGATGATGCTCTTGGGGATGCGGTCGATGGTCAGGATGGAGTCACTGTTCATCACCCGCTTGTGGTCCACCGCCACGTTCGGCAGGGACTTGGGCACGGAGCCCGTGGCGATGATGATGTTCTTCGTCTCCAGGGTCTGCTTGGAGCCGTCCTCCGCAGTGACCTCCACCTTGCCCTTGCCGGCAATGCGGCCGTGGCCCTTCACCACGGTGATCTTGTTCTTCTTCATCAGGAAGTCGATGCCGTTGGCACCCTTCGTGACGACCTTGTCCTTGTGCTTCTGGGCGTTGGCCCAGTTCACGGTCGGGTTCGCCACGTCGATGCCGAAGTCGGACGACTCCTTGATGTGGTGGAAGAGCGACGCCGTCCACAGGAGCGACTTGGTGGGGATGCAGCCGCGGTGCAGACACGTGCCACCCAGGCGCTTGTCCTTTTCGATGATGGCCGTCTTCAGCCCGAGCTGGGCCGCGCGGATGGCGCCCACATAGCCGCCAGGACCCGAGCCGATGATCACCACGTCGAAAGTCTCAGCCACACACGCCTCCGGTCATTTTTGCGGATGGAACTCGCGGGCGCTGATAACCCCCGGTCCCGGTCGGAATCAAGGAGTTTGCTCGTGCGTCGCTTCCCGCTCCACACGCTTCTCTTGATGCTAGTAGCGCTGCTGGCGTTCGCGCGCCTCTATTACGTGTCGCATCAAGCCCCGCCCGCTCCGGCCCCCGGGAAGGCGCCGGGCGCGGCCCCTGTGAAGATCACCCCGCCCGACCTGGGCCCCGCCGCGTGCCGGGGCCTGGACGCCGTCCTGGGGGACCTCCTCCAGAGCGACGGAGGCACCGGAGGGGACGCGGGCACGGCCTGGAGTGACGCACGCCGCCAGCTCGGCGAC
>NZ_RAVY01000363.1:0-2992 GCF_003611625.1 Corallococcus sp. CA054B | reverse complement strand
CCAAGGCCCCCGCCGCGGAGACGAAGGCCCCCGCGTCCACCGACGTGCAGGCCGATCCCCACGCGCCGACGAAGACCGAGACCAAGGCCGAAGCGACGACCGAGGCCGCGCCCTCCGGCCGCACGGAGACGATGATGCAGGGCACCGGCACCAAGAAGCCCCTGAAGACCCCCGCCTCCGAGAAGTCCGCGCAGTAGTCGTCCGCCGCCCCCCTCCAAGGGAAGCACCGCACGCCGTGCCCACGCAGGGGCGCTCTCTTCACGAGGGCGCCCCTGTTCGCGTTTCGGGCCCCCGCAACGCATCACCGCTCCTCTTCTTGGGTTTTCAGTAAAACCACCATTTGACAGGAACAGAGGAATCCTGCATAACGGGACATGTGTGGATGACAGCTCATCCACGACAGGAAGGGGTGCCCCCCTCCCCCCCTTCAAGCGAGACGGTCATGGTGGAAGCGTTCACGAAGGTGTCCGAAGCGTCGCGGTTGCTCCTGGACAAGGGCCTGTGCCCGGCCACCGGTTCGGATGCGCTGGGCATGGTGGCCCGCCCGCTGAAGGTGGACCGCGCGTGCCTCTTCGAGAACCGGACCACGAACCTGGCGGGCCGGTTCCTCACGGACCTGCGCTACGCCTGGGCGGAGCCCGGTGTGGTGTCCCCGCTGGCGCACCCGGTGCTGCGCTCGCTGCCGATGCGCGACTACGCGATGGCGTGGGCGGACATGCTGGAGGCGCAGATGGTGGTCTCCTGCACCACCAAGGAAGCGCCGCCGATGATGCGCGAGTTGCTGGAGCGCCAGGGCGTGCAGTCCGTGCTGCTGTGCCCCATCGTCCCGGCCAAGCAGTGGTGGGGGTTCGTGGCGTTCGAGGACTGCCGCCAGGCCCGCCTGTGGCGCCCGGAGGAGATTTCGCTGCTCAAGTCGCTGGCGCGGGCCGTTGGCGCGTCGGTGCGGCACGCGAACATGCGCTCCTCGCTGTCCCAGGTGCGCACCAACCTCACCAGCGTGCTGCGCCCCGTCGCCGGGGACACCTGAGCCCACCTTGGGAGCCCCTTGGGGCTCCCACTGACAGTGGAAGCACCTGGGTCATGGCCGCCCGCCCACCCGGCGAGCGGGAGGGGGCAGGAAGGGCAGCCGGGGAGCGGTAACGCGGCGTCCCGTTTCTGCTACCCTCGCCGCCCTGTTCCCCGCCCATGTCCTCGTTCGAGCCCACCGCCATCAGTCGTTCCCGGCCACCTGATCTCGTCAGCGGCTACCGCCTGGAGAAGCTCGTCGGTGCTGGCGGCATGGGAGAGGTCCACAAGGCCACCCAGCTGTCGCTCGGCCGTACGGTCGCGGTGAAGCTGCTGAATCCGGATCTGGCCAAGGATCCGTCGTTCATCGCGCGCTTCCAGAAGGAGGCCGCGGCGCTGGCGACGCTGAGCCATCCCCATGTCGTCGCCATCGTCGACAAGGGGAAGACGGACAACACCTACTACCTGGTGATGGAGTTCGTGGACGGGCCGTCCCTGCGCGAGCTCATGCGCAGCCCGTCCATGGAGACGCCGGTGCTCTTGCGCCGGATGCTCGAAATCTGCCGGGCCATCGAGTACGCGCACGGCCGGGGCGTCATCCACCGCGACCTGAAGCCGGAGAACATCCTGCTGGATCAGCAGGCCGGCGGCATCGCGAAGGTGTCCGACTTCGGGCTGGCGTCCTTCCTGGACGACGCGTCCGCGGCGTCGCGCTTCGCGCTCACGTCAACGCACGTGTCCATGGGCACCATCTCGTACATGGCGCCCGAGCAGCGCGTGGACGCGAAGAGCGCGGACGCGCGAGCGGACATCTTCTCCCTGGGCGTCATCCTCTACGAGACCTTCACCGGCGAGGTGCCGCTGGGCACCTTCGATCCGCCGTCGCGCAAGCGCGCGGGCCTGGACGCGCGCGTGGACGCCATCGTGATGCGGTGCCTCAAGCCGGATCCGGACGAGCGCTATCCGTCCGTCACCGCGCTCATCGCGGAGTTGGAGCCGCTGGTCCCCGGCAGCCTGCTGTCCATGCCGCCCCTGCGGCTGACGCGCTGGCAGCGGGCGAAGGCGGCCATGCGCCGCGCGGCGCGCGTGACGGCGCAGACGGCCGCCGGGGTGACGGTGCTGGCCGCCGTGGGCGTGCTGAGCGTGGCGTACAACCGCAGCGGACAGGTGCGCGTCCAGTTGCCGCTGCCGGGCAAGGCCATCATGGCCAAGGAACTGGTGCACGCGCCGCGCAACGGTCCGGGCCGGGTGGAGGACGTCACCCCGGACAAGCGCCGCGTGACCATGGGCGATGGCCCGGACCTGCCGCAGATGCTGGTGGCCGGCCGGACGCTGAACTTCGAGAACAAGGCCCTGGTCTTCCCGCCCGTGGACGACGAGAAGGACGAAAACGGCGAGAAGAAGTCGCGCGTGGGCCGCGCGCGCGTGGACGTGCTGGGGATGGTGGGCGGAGTCGCCCGGCTGACCGCGCGCGTGCGCGCTGAAGCGCCGCCGGTCACGTGGAAGCGCCGCCTGAAGGAGCTCTGGGACGGCCCGCCGCCGGAGCCGGTGGCCTCGCTGGGGCTGATGGGCAGGGACAGCCGCTACGTCACGCTCGTGCACCACGGCGCGGGCGCGCCGCTGACCCTGGAGTGGTCCCTGGGCGAGCGCGGCGGTGCCATGCTGGGCCTCGCCCCCCTGGAGAACGAGGTTCGGCTGGAGCTGTTCGTCACCGAGGACGGCGTGATGCAGGCCTTCGCCGGCCAGGGCAAGGACCAGCGCCCCATCGCGGAGCCGCTGAACCTGGGCCCGGACTGGCAGGCCCACTTCGGCGAGGCTCCCGCGCCGGTCATCGGCTGCATCGAGGGCACCTGCACCGTCGAGGGGCTCACCTACACGGTGGACAAGCCCGCCCCCATGACGGAGACCCCGGCCAACCCGGTGGTCGTCGTCCCGCAGCAGCCGCCCCGCACGGTGGCCGCCAACACGGTGCCGGCGAAGGCGGTGG
>NZ_RAVY01000362.1:0-2993 GCF_003611625.1 Corallococcus sp. CA054B | reverse complement strand
GTTCCGCCCCTGTGCGTCCACCGTCCGTCCGTGCCCTGCTCGTCGTGCTGCTGTTGCCCCTGACCGGCCTCGCTGGCCCTGGGGCCGCGTCCAAGAAGGCCCAGAGCCGCGCGGAGGCGGACACGGTGCTCGCCCAGGTGGCCAACGGCGCCGCCGTGCCCCCCGCCACCTCGCGCCTGCGCTTCCTGCGCGAGGAGGCCTACGCGGCCGAGGAGATTGGCCCGATGCTGCGCACCACCTACGAGGAGCGCACCCGCCGCAACCTCGTGGCGCTGCTGGCGTCGCTGGGCGCGCGCAACGGTGAGGCCACGCTGGTGAAGCTGGCGTCGGACGGCGACAGCACTGTGCGCATGTACGCGGCGCAGGGGCTGGCCCGGCTGGGCAGCCGCAACACCGCCGCCGTGCTGCCGCTGCTCCAGGACAAGAGCAGCGGCGTGCGCCGCGAGGCCGCGCGGGCCCTGGGGGCGTCCAAGAACCCGAAGATGGGCAAGCCGCTGATGGCCGCCGCGAAGGACGAACAGGAGCTGGAGGTCCGCGCGGCGCTGCTGGAGGCCGCGGGCGCGACCGGTGACGCGAAGCAGAAGGCCGCGCTCAAGACGTACCTGGACAGCGACTCGGAGAGCACGCGCTTCGCCGCGGCCCGGGGCCTGTGCCGGCTGGGTGCCCCGGAGGGCTTCGCCTTCGCGCAGAAGCTCCTGGGCAACACGGACAAGTTCGTGCGCCGCCAGGGGCTGGTGCTCTTCGAGGGCGTGCCGGCGAAGAAGGCCAGCCCCGTGCTGTCGCCGCTCCTGAAGGACGCGGACCGCACCCTGGCTGCCACCGCCGCACGCGTGCTGTACCAGGGCGGCGATGCCGCGTCGCTGGACTGGCTGGTGCTCGCGTCGTGGAACGCGAAGGGTGAAGAGAAGCTCGTCTATGAGAGGGAGCTGGAGACGCTCCAGCTCGCGGACGACCGCCGCAAGGCCATCCTGCGCAAGGCCGGGGTGGCGCCGTGAGCGTGTGGGGTGTCTGCGCGCTCGCGCTCCTGTCCCAGGCTCCCGCGAAGAACCCGGCCCCGCCGGCCGTGCCTCCGGCGCGCGCGGTGCCCGCGTCGCTCACCGCGCCCGCGCAGCCGGCGGCCGCCCCGGTGGCTCCGCCCGTGCGGGAGAACGGCTGGAGCGCGCTCACGCCCGAGCAGCGCGCGGCCCTCATCGCCGACAAGGCCGAGTCCCCGCTGGCGGAGCGCCTGCTGGGCATGAGCGAGAAGTTCCTCAACACGCCCTATGTCCTGTCGCCGCTGGGGGAGGGGCAGGGCGTGGACCCCGACCCCACCTTCCGCCTGGACGCGGTGGACTGCCTCACCTTCGTGGAGGAGTCGCTGGCCCTGGGCCTGGCGAAGGGCGAGGCGGAGGTGCCGGCGCTGCTGGAGCGGATCCGCTACGCGAGCACGCCCACCTACGAGGACCGCAACCACCTGATGGAAGCCCAGTGGCTGCCCAACAACATCAAGAAGGGCCTGCTGGTGGACGTGACGCGCAAGTACGCGAAGGCGGACACCGTCTCCGTCACCAAGACGCTCACCGCGCACACCTGGCAGTCGAAGTCGTCCATGGCGCTGCAGCTGCCCCGCGAGCGCCAGCCCGTGGGCACCTTCACCCTGGACATGATTCCGTTGGACAAGGTGCTCGAGCACGCGCGCGGCGTGGCCTCTGGGACCATCCTCGTCGTGATGCGCGAGGACCTGCCGCTGAAGGCCACGCGCATCACCCACCTGGGCTTCGTGGTGCAGAAGAAGAAGCGCACGTACCTGCGCCACGCATCCAGGGGCGGCTACAACCGCGTGGTGGACGAGGACCTGGAGACGTTCCTCGCCCGCAACGCGCGCTACGACAAATGGAAGGTGACGGGCGTGAGCCTCTTCGAGGCCCGGCGTCCGCCCGACACGCTCGCGTCCCAGCCCGCGCCCGCTCAAGGCAGCGCGGACGTGGGCACGCCCTGACGGCAACGGGCCGCTAGTACGCCGGGGGCGCGCTGTTGTCGGCCGGCGCCTGGCGTGCCCGTTCGTCCTCGAGTTCTTCTTCCTCCGCCGCGCGGGCGGCCTCGTCCGCGTAGACGCGCGTCTGGATCCTCTCCTCCTCCAGGAGCAGGGCGGCGCGGACCTGCTCGGTGTCCGGCACCAGCAGCTCCCACCAGGGCAGCAGGTTGCCCGTGGTCAGCTCGTCCACCACGCCCGAGCGGCCGGGGCGCACGATGAGCGGGATGCGGTGCTCGTCCAGCACGTCCACGAAGACCTGGGCCGTCACGGGATCGTCCGCGACGCCCGCCCTCACGAAGCGGCGTTGATCCAGCTCATGGGGCAGGGGCAGCCCCCGCTCGTGCATCTCCTCGGCGGACACGAGCGGTGGGTGGTTGGGGCAATCCGTGCAGTCCACGACACTGTCCTGATACTCCGAGCCACACCGTGCGCAGTACCTCATGGGGCCCTCCTGGGCGATGGCTGGAATGTTAGGAACGGCTCGCGCGGATGGCAGGCTGTGCCCGGCGCGAATTTCCCATCAGTGCCGCGCCGCGTCTCCCAGCTCGCCCACCATGCGGCTCAGGCGCTCCACGTCGATGGGTTTGCGCAACACGGCATCGCAGTAGTCCGCGCCCTCCACCTGTGCGTAGCCGGAGACCAGGACGACGCGGGCCCTGGGCTCGCGCTCCTTCACCTGCTGCGCCAGCTCCGTGCCGTTCATTCCGGGCAGGGATTCATCCGTCACGACGACGTCGGGGTGCGTGGCCTCGAACGCCTTCAGTCCCGCCACGCCATCCGACGCGGTGGTGACCTCGAAGTCGTCCTCCAGGAGCTCCGCAAGGAGCTCGCGGCTGTCCCCGTCGTCCTCCACCAGCAGGACCTTGATTCGCTCGCCATCCATGCGACTAGAGCAACCCGGTGCCGAGCGGGATTCGTCCAACGCGTCCCGGGCGCGGTGACGTCCGGCTGGCTGCTTCGGGGGAGGGCAGGCGGGAGG
>NZ_RAVY01000361.1:0-3141 GCF_003611625.1 Corallococcus sp. CA054B | reverse complement strand
TGCCCACCCGCGTCCTGCTCATCGATGACGACACCCGGATGTTCGAGCTGCTCGCGGAGTACCTCGGGCAGAACGGCATCACCGTCAGCCACGCGCCCGACGGGGGCCGCGGGCTGGCGGCGCTGGAGGCGAACGCCTACGACGCCGTGCTCCTGGACGTGATGATGCCGGGCATGGACGGCCTGGAGGTGTGCAAGCGCATCCGGGCGAAGAGCCGCATCCCGGTGCTGATGCTCACCGCCAAGGGCGACGAGACGGACCGCGTGGTGGGGCTGGAGCTGGGCGCGGACGACTACCTGCCCAAGCCCTTCGGCCCGCGCGAGCTGCTCGCCCGCCTGCGCGCGGTGCTGCGGCGGGCGCAGCCGGCGGCGGTGGCGGACCGGATTGAGTCGAGCGGGGTCTCCATCGACGTGTCCGGGCGCGAGGTGAAGGTGGAGGGGCGCGCGGTGGAGCTGACGGGCCTGGAGTTCGACCTGCTGCTCGCGCTGGTGCGCAGGGCGGGCCGGGTGATTCCCCGCGACGCGCTCCTGGGCGAGGCGGGCCGCAACGACACGGTGGTGAGCGAGCGCACGGTGGACGTGCACATCTCCCACCTGCGCCAGAAGCTGGGGGACGTGGGCACGCGCCTCATCAAGACGGTGCGCGGCGTGGGCTACGTCTTCGCCAAGGAGGGCGCCTGATGGGCTGGGGCCACCGCCACTGGCCGCCTCCCCCCGAGGACGGGCCCTGCGGGCCGGAGCTGCGGCGGAGGTTCGGCCGCCACGCCCAGGCCCACGCCCGCCGCCGGCGCATGTTCCACCTGGGCCGGCTGGGCTCCTACGTGCAGGCGCGGCTGCGGCGGCGGCTGTTCGTCATGTTCGGGCTCACCATCCTGGTGACGGTGCTGGTGGTGTGGTCGGTGATGAACCTGACCGGCGGCAACGGCTGGCGGCAGGAGACGGAGCGCATCCGCACGTTCGTGGGTCACCAGTTCGCGGACGTGTGGGACGCACCCTCCGAGCGCGACGCCCTGATGCGGAGCATCTCCGACGACCTGGACGTGGACGTCGTGCTGACGGACCTGTCCGGCGCGGTGGTGGCCCGGGGCGGCGCTCCGTGCTCGAAGCCGGACGCGACCCTCCCGGTGATGCGGCAGGACACGCAGCTGGGGTCCTTGCAGGCCTGCTATCTCCAAGCCCGCTCGCGGGGCCCCTGGCGCGCCGTGCTGCCGCTGGGCATCGCGGTGCTGGTGCTGTGGACGGCGGCGGGCGGCATCTCGTTCCGGCTGGCGCGGCCGGTGGACACGCTGGTGAAGGCCACGCAGGAGCTGGGCGAGGGCCGGCTGGGCGCGCGGGCGAGCCTGGACCGCCACGCCACCGGCGAGTTCGCGGTGCTCGCCGAGTCCTTCAACGACATGGCGGCGCGCATCGAGAAGCAGCTGGCGGATCAGCGCGAGCTGCTGGCGGCGGTGTCGCACGAACTGCGCACGCCGCTGGCGCGGCTGCGGGTGCTGACGGAGCTCCTGCGCGACGGCGGGGGCAACCCGCGCACGTTGGACCAGGTGGACCGCGAGGTGGTGGAGCTGGACGCGCTGGTGGGCGAGCTGCTGGCCAGCTCCCGCCTGGACTTCGGGCAGCTCACGCCCAAGGCGCTGGAGGCGGGCGTGCTCGCGGCGCAGGCGCTGGAGCGCGTGGGGCTGTCCGCGACGCTGCTCCAGCCGGAGACGGACGACATGGCGCTGATGGCGGACGCGACGCTGCTGGGCCGGGCGTTGGTGAACCTGCTGGACAACGCGCGCAAGCACGGCGTGGGCGTGGAGGCGCTGCGCATCCAGGAGCACGGGAAGGAGCACCTGGCCTTCAGCGTGGAGGACCGGGGCCCGGGCCTGCTGCCCGGCGAGGAGAAGCGCATCTTCCAGCCGTTCTACCGCAAGGACCGGGGCGGCGAGGCGCGCGAGGCCGGCTCGCTGGGGCTGGGGCTCGCGCTGGTGCAGCGAATCGCCAAGGCCCACGGCGGTGAGACCTTCGCGGAGAACCGGCCCTCCGGCGGCGCGCGCGTGGGCTTCACGGTGCGCAAGGCCGGACCGCCAGGGCCCTCGTCGAACACCCACGGGTGAAGGGGCCGCGCGAGCAGCCCCCTCCCCTTGCGGCCTACTGCTTCGCCTGCGCGTCCGTCGCGGCGAAGGAGAACGTCGCCTCCGCGGGCGCGCCGTCCTTCACGGTGACTTCCGCCGTCTTCGTGCCCAGCGTCTCGTGCCACGCCTCCAGCGTGTACGTGCCCGCGGGCAGGCCCGTCAGCGTGAAGGCGCCGTCCGCGCCGGTGGTGGCGAAGTACGGGTTGGGGTTGCTCACCACGTAGGCCGTCATCCACGGGTGCACGTCGCACTTGAGGCGCATCACCTCCGAGTCCGTGGGCATCGGCTTCTGCACCGGCGCGCCCATGGGCGGCTGCGCCACGTTGAACAGGGGCTTCGTGCCCACCACGCCGCGCACGTTGTGCAGCGTGCCGTCGCTGTTCTTGAACACCACCTGCTGGCCCGCCACCGCGCCCTGCACGCGCGGCACGTAGGTGCACTTGGACTGGTCCACCTCCACCGGCGTGGACGGCGCCGCGGGCGCACCCGCGACCGGCCCCTTCACGCGCACCAGCACGTTCTGGAGCTTGCCGTCCTTCACCAGCACGGTCTGCTCCTTCTCCGGCCGCCCGTCACACGCGGGGTCCACGCTGGGCGCCAGGTCCGCCATCACCGGCGGCGTGCCGGTGAACGACACCGTGCCCTTCACCACGCCGTTGCCCGCGGGCGCCGCCGGGGCCGCCGCCTCGCCCGTCCCCGCTCCCGCCGTGGGAGCCGGAGGCACGGCCTGCTGCGTGGGGGCCGCCGGAGCCGCGGCGGGGGGCGTGGGTGCATCCTCCTTCTTGCACGCGGGCAGGGCCAGCAGCCCCGCGACACCGACCATCGACAAGCCAAACAGACGCAGCTTCATGAGGCGGTCTCCTCTGGAGGATTCTTCGTGATGCGGTGCCCGCCGTCGTAGTGGAAGGCACCGGGCAAGTCCACCGACACACGGTTCGCGACTACTCGCGGCGGCTCACGCTGAACGCGGCCAGCCCCACGAACACCGCCGCGAACGCCAGCAGCGCGGGCACCTCCCACCCCACCGT
>NZ_RAVY01000360.1:0-3545 GCF_003611625.1 Corallococcus sp. CA054B | reverse complement strand
CAGCTACACAGTGCGCAGCGGAGACACGCTGAGCGGCATCGCGGAGCGGCACGGCACGACAGTGGGCGCGCAGGCGAAGGCGGAGCAGTACCTGCCGCACCTGAACAAGGCGATGGCGGAGGCGAACATCAACACGCCCCGGCGCAAGGAGATGTTCCTGGCCCAGCTGGCGCATGAGAGCGGCGAGCTGCGCTACATGGAGGAGATCGCCTCCGGCGCGGCGTACGAGGGCCGCAAGGACCTGGGCAACACGCAGCCGGGCGACGGCAAGCGCTACAAGGGCCGGGGGCCCATCCAGCTGACGGGCCGCGCGAACTACCGTGCGGCGGGCAAGGCGTTGGGCATCGACCTGGAAGGGCACCCGGAGCGCGCGAAGGATCCGGACGTCGCGTTCCGCATCGCGGGTTGGTACTGGCAGTCGCGCAACCTGAACAGCTACGCGGACGCGGGCAACTTCCGTGAAGTCACCCGCCGCATCAACGGCGGCTACAACGGCCTCGCGAGCCGCGAGATGTACTACCGCCGCGCGCAGGACGTGCTGGGCTGAGCCCGTCTGGGGCGTGGGACCCGGGTCCCATGCCCGGGCGCATGGATGCGAGAGGGTGCCTGTGATTCCGGGCACCTGGCCGTGGCGCACCGGCTGCACAGGGCACGGGCTCCTCCTTCCTCGGAGCGAGCCTGATGTCCCGAATCGATGCGCCCGGCAGCAGTCCCCTGTCCCCCGAACCCACGCTTCCCGAACCCGATGCACCCGCGCCGGAGCTCCGCGTGGGCACGACCGCGTCCCGCAGGACCTCCGTCAGTGAGAGCAGTGCGGCCTCGACGTCTCGCAACGAGCTGCGGCCCTATGACGGCCCCTCCGTTGCTCCGTCCTCACCCCGCCCCTCCACGCATGCGGACGGCCCTGCTGTGTCCGCGCGCGAGCTCGCGGCCATGGGCGGCCGGCTGCGTTCCCCCTCCGCCCCTGTTCCCGAGGACGTCTATGCCTCGGTCCGCTCGCACCTGACGCGCAGCCTGTCCAACCCCTTCCTCACCGACAGCGATGTGAAGGCCACGCACGATGCACTTGGCTCCGTGCCTCGCGATGCGTACCGCGCCACGCTGGAGCGCATGGACCGTGACGGGCTGCTCGCCACCTATGTGTCCCGGATGGATGCGCCGTCTCGCCAGGCCTTCCTCGAACAGGCTGCGTCCAACGGCGTCCTCTCGCGGCGTCCGGGCGGCGTGGAGGGACCGCTCGGCATGCCTGGACGCCCGGAGACCTTCGTCAATGATCCGAAGCTGCCCGTTGCCCTTCGCGACGCGGTGAACGCCCATGCCACCGACACGGGCCGCGCCGCCGTCGTCGCCTACGACGCCTACCTGCAACGCTATGGCGACGCCGTGGCCCAGGCCGGCAGCCTCCAGGCGCTTCGCACACTCGGGCCTCCTCAGTCGCTGGAGCTGCGTGAGACGTCGCTCGGCCTCTCCTGGTCCGACCCCCAGCGCGAACGCTATGAGTCCGAATGGAAGGCCGGCCTGGGACGCCCCCAACACTCGCTCGTCCAGGCCTACCAGACCGTCACCGCCCGCGCGCAGGTCCTCTCCGGCGAACGTCCCGCCGGGGCCTTCGTCTCCGCCGAAGCGAGCGCGTCCCACGAGATGCTCCACTTCAAGCGCTCAGCCCATGCCTCCGCGCGCGGCACCACCGACTTCCAGACGCAGGCGGGCATCGCCTCGAAGGCCGGCCCCCTGGGCCTGGAAGTGATGATGGACGCTCACGGCAAGACGGAGGCCCAGCTCCAGGTGGACCTGGGCATCGCCAGCGTGAGCCGCGACTCGGAGGGCAAGGTGGAGCTGTCCGTGGGCGCGGGCCCCAATGCTCGCGCCTACGCGGCGCTCAACCCTCGCACCGCGGAGTTCGGCGGTGGCGTCTCCTTCGAAGTCTCCGACAAGGAACGTCAGAGCCACGCGGGCCTCAAGCTGGGCTACGGCCTGCGCGGCCTCACCCCCGAGCGTGCCTCCCAGGCCGTCCGCGGCGACATCCCTGGCCTCTTCAGCCGCCCCAAGGACCTGGACCCCGGCGTCGCCTGGGAGGCCCTGCCCGCGGAGCGCCGCGCCCTCTATGAACGGCAGGGCTGGACGCGCGAGGAGTGGGCCCAGGACTCACGGCGCTGACGGCCTCCCGGTCATGGCGAGGGCTGCGTCGAACTCTTCGCCGGCGCCTCTTCCTCCTCGGCTTCCGGGCGCAGGGAGATGGCCGTCCACAGCGCGAGGTGCCAGGGGACGAAGGCCAGGGCCACGCCATTCGAGAACAGGGCCAACGGGAGGGCAATCAGGATCCACGCCACCGCCGCCGCCCACAGCACCACTGAAGCGATGGACTGCATGTCCCTCGACCGGGAGTGGTGACCCACCAGGGAGAGCCCGGTGAAGAGCCAGACGAGCGAGCCGATGCCGAAGGATACCTCGGCCGCCGCCGGCATCCGGAAGTACTCGAGGAGGACCCACACCCCCACCATGCCCGCTGACTGGTACAGCGCGCTCACCATCGCCAGGGTGACGTTGCCCGCGGTCAGCCCCGCTGGCCTGCCGTCCGCGCGCTTCGTCTCCAGCAATTCAGGCGGCAGCTCCATCGCGTACGGATAGCCCATGGAGAGCAGGGCCTCCTTCGCCGCGTGCCGCACCTTCATCCCGCCTGAACCCGTGTAGTCCCCCACCGGGTTGCTCCGGTCCAGGAGCGCCAGCAGCAGATCCGCCCGCTCCCGCAGCGGTTCGTCCGGCGCGGGCGGCCGACCCAGGCCCACGATGAGCGCGTCGATGTCCGCGCGCACCATCCCCGGCGAGCGCACCTCCTCCAGCAGGAACGTCAGCGGCGGGGACGACACCTCCGCGAGGGACTCGGAGACGTCGGCGGGCGCCTCGTCGGCGATGGAGGACGGCGGCGCGGAACGGAGGGCTTCCTGGGACATGGGTGCTCCTGGAGGACAGTCATCCTCCGGCGGAGGCCCGCGAGCAAGGGGGCTCCCCCCGCCCTCGGGTGCCAGGAGGAGACAGTGTCCGTGAAGCCACCCCGGACGCGTCAGCGCAGGAACTTCTCCACCACCACCACGTCGTGCCACGCACCGTCCACCCGCGCGTGCTTCTCGTGCGTGCCCACCGTGGTGAACCTCAGGCGTTCGAACAGCTTGCGGGTGTGCTCCTGGTCCGCGAGGACGCTGGTGGTGAGCTTGTGGAGGCCCGCTTCCTCCGCGGCCTTCAACAGCGCCTTCAGCAGCAACTCGTCCACGCCCCGGCCCCGGACGTCCTTCGCCACGAAGAGGCTGAAGTCCGCCACGCCCGCGTAGCACTCGCGCGAGCTGTAGGCGCGGGTGGCCGCGCACGCGACGACGCGCCCGTCCTCCTCCGCCACCAGCACCGGGTGCCGTCCGTCGTCCTCGCCTTCCACCGGCGCCTCGAAGGTCGTGGGCCGCCGCGCGAGCGCCGCGTCCTGGAGGCCCGCGATGGCGTCCCGGTCCTCGGGCGTGGCGGGCCGCACGGTGGGCGGGGGCGGCGGCGCGCGCGGG
>NZ_RAVY01000035.1:0-59815 GCF_003611625.1 Corallococcus sp. CA054B | reverse complement strand
TTCTACAAGAAGATGAAGGCCCTGGGCCTGCGCCGCGGACAATCTGACTCGTAAGTGCCTGCATTTGCTGCTCCTTTTTGAAGGTACTGCCCCCACGGACCGCCCCATGGCTGGTCCGTGTGCTTGCCGTGTGCTCGTCCGCCATCCCTGAAACCACCCGGAACCGGCCGACCTGCCGCGCCAGGTGGGCGACGTCGTCCGCCAAGTAGATGGCGGCCGTCACCTGGGGGGACGCGTGCCCCAACAGGCGCTGGGTGGCCACAAGGTCCCCAGTGGCCTGGTGGACGAAGCTGCCGAACTGCTTGCGAAGCCCATGGAAGGTGAAGCCCGCCGGCAGCGTCACGCCAGCCCGGCTGGCGATAGAGCGCAGAAGCTTCGTCACGTGCCAGCTCGTGTGGCGCATGCCGCCCTTCCGGGGCGCCGGGAAGACGAGCCCATCCCCTCCCCCGACGCGCTGCCTGTAGGCGTCCAGCTCCGGGCGAAGCTGCGGGTGGACGGGCACGAGCCGCTCCTTCGAACCCTTCGTCGTGCTCCGGGACCAGCTGCGCCGGACGTGGATAACGCCGTGCTCCCCAGCGTCCCAGTCGATGTCCGACCACTTAAGGGCCCCCAACTCGCCGCGGCGAAGGCCCGTTAGCAGCGCCACGACCAGGAGGATGCGCCACGGCCCGGCCGCGCCGAGCAACGTCGCAATCTGCTCCGGCTGCAGCACCGTCACGGCACGCCGTTCCAGGGTTGGGCGGTCCACCGCATTCCAGGGGTTCTCCGCGATGAGCCCCAGCTTCCGACGCGCGTACTCGAAGACGAGCCGCGAGCGGATGTGGAGCATCCGGGTGGTCGCCGGGGCTTGGCCCGCGTCACGGGACTTCTGGAGGAGCGCCTCGCAGTCTGCCGGCGTCACGCGGTTGACGAGCTTCTTGCCGAAGTGCGGTGCGATCCACAGGCGGATTTGGCTCCGCATGGGCCCGAGGCTCGACTGGTGCTGGCTGGCCGCTTCGTAGCGCCGCAGGAGTTCGTCGCACGGGATGGGCGTCACCATGCGCTTCTCCACACCTGACTTCACCCGTTCTGCGAAGATGGCCTTCTCGTGGACGAGGCGCTCGGCCTCCGTCTGCATACGAGCCGTGCTCCGCTCGCGAACCATCCGCCCGCTCTCGTCGCGGTAGCGCAGCCACCACGTCCCATACTCGGGCGCCTCCCGACGGAGCCGCTTGCCTGCCGCGATGAGCGCCCGTCCGGCGCTGTTTGGGCGGAAGTACGAGCTCGTCACGGCTGTCCCTCCGACGACTGGCGGTCCACCCACGCGCGCACCTTCACCGGGTCGAAGCGGTAGTTGCGCGTTCCAAGCTTCACGAACGGGAAGCCCGTGTTGGAGCGCACCTGCTTCCACACCCAGGCGGAGGACACCTTCAGGTAGGTCGCCACATCATCCGCTGTCCAAAAGCCGCTCGCGGGGACCGCGGCCATCTGCTGGGAGGAGTCCTCCCTTGAGCTGCCGGCACCACCGCTGTCGTCACAGTTGACCATGGCGTCCCCCGTCACGACTGAACAATCTATCAGGTTCGATGCATGCCAACAACTGCACGGGTAGGCCACCTCCAGGCCTGACGTGCGTTAGAGCAACCTGCGCGCCAACGCTCTTCGGCCGCACATCCGCCCAACCCGCACGCATCGTCCGTCCGCACGCAGAGACGTCCGTCCTGCCCGCGCACGATGCGGCGACACGATGAAGCGGCAGAGGCTGTGTGATCTGCGAGTGACCCACGGCGACCCCAAAACAGGCCCCGCTGGTGCTGAGAGATCACCAGCGGGAACCCGCGGACACACCTGCAGCACCATCACGTGGTTGCAGGGCCCTATCGCCGGCCAGACCATCACGACCAACCGGCGAATTCTGTGGCGAAGCTTTGGGATGCCCGCTGTCTCTCAGTCAGCGGGTACTACGGAACGACTTCGATAATCGTTACTGCTGGTGAGACTGGAAAGCAAGTCGGCTACTTCGAAATCGAGCGCGACGTCCCATCTTCCGGCTCCGCCTTCACCGGCGCGTAGCACCCGCCCTTGTGCTCGTAGAGATCATCGGGACAGGGCGGGGCGTCAGCAACGACCACCTGCACCCAGCATCCCCCGTTGATCTCCTTCTGGCTCCCGCGGCACGGCGGACGCCGTTGCACCTTGAAGGGCCGAGATGGCATGTCGCGAGCGATGAAGGGAGACACCTCACTGACGAGGAGCACAGGTGCCTCGATTTCTTCCATCGCGGTCTGACCAACACCGTTGGTCAGGACGACGGACTCGGGCTCGTGTTGCTCCGCGACAACCGTGCGCGGAGGTTCACTGGACGGCTCGTGCTGCCGCTGCGGCAAGATGAGGTTGCCGAGGAATGCAGTAACAAGCAGCCCAAGCGCGGCGTCCTTCCAATGCTGGACGACGAGCGTTTTACCCCTGTTCGCATGACGCCGCACCAAGCCGCGCCACCGTTGCCTGCGTGTGAGCGGTGGCGCCAGCAGGTGCTCACGCAACTCCGGCGCCCCCATGGCACGGTCCAGCAGCTTCGGAAGGTCCTCGCTCACAGCTACCAACTCCTCGTGCACCTTGGCGGTAGCCGCCGCATGCGGGAGTCGCACCTGGAGCGCGCGGAACGCAGGAGAGTCGGAGGACGTCCAGGTGACCTCGAGGGACGCGCTGGGAAACTGCTCCAGCACCTCTTCCGGCGTCGTCTGAACGAGCTGCGACTCCTCGACCTCCGGCCGGACGACGATGGCGGGCTGTCCCGTCTGGACGTGGCGCGCCAGGTAGACGTCACCCTGCTCCGTCCGGCGCTCAATGCACCGGCCCAGGTGGTACTGCCCCACACGGCCGGTCTGCCGGCCCTCGTTGGCGCGCGGCTCTCCCGGACCCACACCACCGCCTCCGCGCGCGCGCTGAGACGTACCACCGCCCCGGCTATTCATCCCGCTGCCCATCGCGAACTCCCGCTCACCTGCCTGGAGAGGACTCCGGCAACCTGACTCTACGGCGCTCCCCCGACTTTCCGGGCTACTTCCTGGGCTTCGCAGAAGGCTCTTCAGTTCTGACACTCGCGAGCAGTGGGCGGATGAGCTCGGCCACGATGACGCCCTCGGTGACGCCCTTCACCCGGGCGCGCTTCTCCACTTCGGCCCAGTCCTCAATGCCCAACGAGGTGGCCAGGTCGCGGACGATCCGAAGGCTCTTCTCGATGACGTCCGTCTGGCGCATCCCAGTGGCGACCACTCCGTCCACGTACTCGGAGATGTCGTCGTCAGGCTTGAAAGTGATGACCCTCTTCTTAGCGCCTGTTTGCTCCGCCTTCTTCGCCGCAGGCTTTGTTGGAATCACGTTGCGCCTCTTCTGGTGAATCGCCGTCATCGCTCCCACGGTCGCTCCTTACCCGCTTAGTGCGCGGTATCACAGGGCCAAGCCCAACCACGACAAGGTATTACCACGATATACTAAGTATTCAATCGATTGACTCGGTATTACCGAGTCGCTATCTTGTGTCTCGTTGAGGCGGACGGACGTTGCCCCTCGGGGGAATGGTCGCGGAGCGGGAGTTCGGTGGTTGCCACCGGAGACGCCAGCAGGAGCAGCAACGCAGCACGGACACGAGCGAGTGGGGGCAGACGATGCGAGCGATGGATGCGGCGAAGGCCCGAGAGAGCCAGTGGTTCCGGAGGAAGGACGACGGGCCGACGGTGGATGACCGGCAGATCCGCGAGGTGAAGGCGACGCGGCGGCAGGGCAAGCCGCTCGTCACCTTCACGGACACCGCAGGCGAACTGCACCGGCATACCGACGTGCTGGAAGTGCGCCGGTAGCACCATCGGCGGGCGTCACCACGCGCCCGCAGCACCCCACCCACCACGAGGACGAGATGGCCAACGACATGGCGACGGGAGAGGTGCGCCCGCAGACGGACGACGCGGAGGCGCTGCTGAAGGAGGCAGCGGACCTGGAGTCCCGCGCGACGCACAAGGAGCGGCAGGCCAGGGCGGACTGGTGCTCCTCGGAGGGCGCCGTCTTCCTGGAGCGCGACGCGGACACCTGCCGTGAGAAGGCCGCCGCGAAGCGCGCGAAGGCGCAGCAGCTGTGCAACCCGGGGCGCGTGACGCCCCAGAAGGAGGAGTGCCGTGGCTGAGAAGAAGACGAAGACGCCGCGCGAGGTGCTGCGCACCTACTTCGACGAGCACGAGGTGGAGCCGGAAGTGCTGCGCGCGTGGCAGGAGTTGGACACCACCGTCGAGGGCGTAGCGCTCCGGCTCGCGGCCGACCTGGCCCAGCTGAAGGGCGGCGCGAAGTGAAGCCCCTGCACGAGCTCGCCGAGGCGCTCGTCGTCCTCGCCCGCGAGGGGTGGACCCCGCCCGACCGGGACGCGGCGAGCCTCGCGCAGCAGGTGCGCGAGCTGGAGGCGCAGCAGGCCCAGTCACAGGAGGTGCTGCAGGCCGTCGAGTACCTCCAGGAGGCGTGCGAGCCCGACGCCACGCGCGAGCGGTGGCTGCGCCTCCAGCGCCGCGTCACTAGCACGCGGCTCCAGCTGGCCCGCCTCAACGAGGCGGAGGTGTACCTGCGCGCCGAACTGGAGCGCCAGGTGTGGCTCGCGAGGCACCTTCGCGCGCGGGCTGAGGCGCAGCAGGCCGCCGCGTAGCACGTCAGACCCGTAGGATATGAAACTGGCAATCAACCTGAGAGGTTGCATTGCCGGAAGCACGCCGCTCCCCCTGCCCCGCCTACGCCGAGCACCCGGAACGAAGCTGGGTGCTGTGCGAGCGCGAGTACGGACACGACGGGCGGCACCGCTGGCGGGACATGGAGTGGGACTGCCTCACCCCGGAAGACGAGGTGCAGGCCGAGTTACGCGAACTGCTGCGCCAGGCCGAGCAGGCCGCAGGCGAGAGCTACGAGTAGGAGCGGATGGAAATGACGGGCACTAACACGACCACAGGCACCACCGAGAAGCCGTTGGAGCGCAGCTTGGTGCGCAAGTTGGCCGAGGTGATGGGCGAGGTGGAGCGAGTCCCGAAGACAGGACGCAACGACTTCCACCGCTACGACTACGCGACCGAGGCGGACATCGTCTCGGCTGTTCGGAAGGCCATGGCCGACCGCGCCCTCATGTTGATTCCCTCCGTGGTGAAGACGGAGTGGCGCGACGTGGAGCGCAACAAGGGCGGCAAGGACCGAATCGCGACGCTGACCGTGCGCTTCACGCTGACCGACGGCGACAGCGGAGAGGAGCGGTCCTTCGAGGTGCTGGGCGAGGGGCAAGACCAGGGCGACAAGGCCACGTACAAGGCGCTCACCGGCGCGGTGAAGTACGCCTTGCTCAAGCTCTTCCTGATTCCCACCGGCGACGACCCAGAGGATGACGGGCAATCCCACAATCAGCAGTCGCAGCGCGGAAGCCCGCAGCGCGCACGTCATGCGATGGGTGACGGAGTTCCACCCCAGCGCACGAATACCGCGCCTCCTCACGCCGCCCCTCGGGCTGGAGGTGCCGACGACGTCGCCGCAGCCATCGTCTCTGAGTCCGAGCAGGTGACCAAGGAGGAGTTCCCCGCCCTCTACGCGCGTGCCCAGGGCCTTCCCAAGGGGAGCAAGGCCCGAGAGGTGGCGGGCGAGGCGGTGAAGGCCGCCGCGAAGCGCCTCGGATTCACGGCCCGGCAGGTGGCTGTCATGCAGAAGCAGCCGCAGCGCGAGCCCGGTGCGGACGGCTGACCATGCGCCGGTGCCGCCCGCGCAAGCCGTCGCCCGACGTCCTCCGACACAGGGCCAACCGCGCCGAGTACTTCCACGCGCTGGACGTACTCCACGGGCGCACGCCACCGGAGCCTCCCGCGCCGCAGCCCACGGACACCGAGTCCACCAGTGCAGCCCCGGGGAGCATGGAGTTCTCCCCACCTCCGCCCGCGAAGAACGCGCCCAACGGCAACTGCTACTGCGGCGCCCCGCTCATCCACGGGAAGGACGGCCTCATCTGCGGATGGGGCCTGCACGACGGTTGAGTCATCAGCTTGCGCAACACCGCGCGTTCCGACGCCGTTTCACACGGCCCGGGCCGGTCTCTTAGCGCGCGGCGTTGCAACCCGGTGGCATTGGGCCACCGGGCCTTGTCGGTGGAGCGGCCAGCACACCACCTGGCTGGACGGAGCGCTCCACCTCACCCCGCGCGGCATAGGGCTACGCGGGGCCTTTCACGGCGCTGACGTTGAGCGCTGCCCGGCGGGGGCGGCCCCCCACCCGCCCTCGCCGGGCCCTTCCGTCCGCAGCAGCACCCGCAGCACCTGCCGATGACGGGGCGTGGGCCCCCGCTGGACGTCTCAGCGCTCCCGGTTCGACTCCGGCGTCGGCACTCCGTCCAGCCGCAGCACCAACCCCCAGGAGTCATATGTCTTTCCGTTCGCGTCTCGCCGCGCTGGCACTCGTGTGCCTCGCGGCATGCAGCAGCGCCGAACCGGCGCCCACTCCCACTCCGCCCGAGCCCGCGACGGGCGCGGTGCTCAATGCCCTCTACCGCGAGGACAAGGACGCGCCCGGCGTCATGATGGACTTCGCGTTTGGCGCCCACGGCGAGGTCCTCGCGATGGGCCCGCCGGGCAGCGTGGCCGACCGCATCAACCGGGACACCACCGTCATCGACGCCCAGGGCCGCCCCGCGGAGGACTGCGCGGTGAGCGGGCATGAGCACCAGGACCTGCCCTTCTTGCCGCAGATGCTGGTGTCGCCCGTGCCGGGCCAGGTGGCGCCCTGGCAGGACTTCGGCGAGCTGCTCACCGCCGTCCGGGCACGTGCGGCGGAGGTGCTCGCGGCGGAGAAGGCCGCACAGGACGCCGGGAAGCCGGTGCCCGCGCGCCTGCCCATCGTTGGCCTCACCCTCTTCACCATCCATCCCGGCATCAACGCATCGGGGGTGAATGTCGCCGACGCGCTGGAGGCCGCCGCACCGGGCTTCTTCGTCTACCTCTTCGACGTCGATGGACACGGGGCGCTGCACAACTGGACGGCTGCAACGCTGGTGGGCTTCAACCCGAACTCCCCCGACCCCGAGGGCGGGCGCTTCGGCCGTGACGCGGCCGGCCGCCTGGACGGGCATGCCCACGAGCAGGGCGCGCAGGTACCGTTCTTTCGCTTCGTCGCGGCGTTCATCCCCTTCGAGGTGAAGGTCGCGCAGCTCAACGCCTTCACCTCCGCCGCCTTCGCGGCCGGCTACTGCCGGACGGTGGACATCAACTTCGTGGACCCCGTCCGCGTCGCCGAGCAGGTGCGCGCCGCGACGGCCGAGCCGCAAGTCATCGTGAGCGCGTGCCTGCCGACAGGCCCGGGCGAGCTGGCCGACTGCCAGCCCAACGCGGATGGCATCACCATCCTCAAGCGCTTCATCGACGGCGCCTTCGCGGACGGCTTCGCCAACACCGACGAGGACGGCAACCAGGACCAGGAACTCGCGTACCTCAACCCGGAGACGCTGCCCGTCCACACCCTCCCCTGGTGGGGCAACTACAACCTGACGGACGCGCAGCTCGACCGGGACCTCGCGTGGGTGCTCGCCGACAAGGAGCAACGGCGGCTGGTGCTGCACGCGGCCGGGCGCGGAGCCATCGGCCAGGTGATGCGCCGCATGGTGGCCGTGGGCGGCTCGCTGGAGGCCTTCCGCGACGTCGTCACCTTCGAGCACGTGGACCTGATTTCACCGGACCAGGTCGCCGTGCTCGGTGCTGCCGGCATGGCCGTGGTGCTCAACACCCCGCACTTCGACCTGTTCCCCGTCATCCAGCTCCGCTACCCCTCGCGCATCGTCGCGGAGTCCCAGCCGGTGGCCTCGCTGTACCGGGCGGGACTCACAGTGGGCTATGGCGGGGACCGCTTCCTCGCGCCCGAGCCCCCGTTCGCACAGGCCGGCCGCGCGGCGACGCACCGCAACCCGGCCGAGCGCATCGACTTCGCCACCTACTGGCGCTCGCAGACCCAAACCACCGCCGAGCTGCGCGCGATGAAGGGCGTGGGCGCGCTCAAGGTGGGCGCGCGGGCGAACCTGCTCATCCTCAACCAGGACCCGTACGCGGTGGCGCCCGAGCAGATTGGCGCCACGCGGCCCCTGGTGACCGTCTCCGACGGCAGGGTCGTCTACTCGGACGGCACGCTGGTCCCGGCCACGCCGTAGCCCCTCCCCTTCACTGAGGCAGCCGGCGGGCGGTGCATCGCGGGCCGCCCGCCCTCTTCTCGCGCGTCGTCGCGACGGCGGCGCGCTCCCCAACAACGAAACGAGACGAACGTGACGAAGACGAAGAGCAGTGGCGGCCTGCTGGAGCTGGCGGACAGGCTGGAGGACGCCGCGCAGATGCTGCGCGACACCGTGGCGAAGCTGGGCGGCGTGGTGACGCCCGCGCCTGCGGCGAAGGCGCCCCCGATGAGCGCGGCCAGGGCGGCGAAGCCCGACAAGGCGAAGGCGGCCCAGGCTGACGGCGCGCGCGCGTGCGCCATCAAGGGCTGCGGCAAGCCCAGCCGGACGAAGGGCTACTGCGCGGCGCACTACCAGAAGCTGCGCAACCTGGAGAAGACGAACCGGCGCCCGGCGGCGTGGGCCGACAACGCCAATCCCAACAGCGTGGAGGACGTCCAGTTGCCGCGCGGCCGCGCCGCCTCGAAGGCGCTTGCGGAGGCGAGCGCCCAATGAAGCCAGCGGACGTCAGCGGCATGCCGAAGGAGCTGGAGGAGGTCCGCCGCATCGCCCTGGGCGAGGTGGCCGCCGATGAGGCGCAGGTCCGCGCCGCGCTGGCGCAGGCATGGGCCTGGCTCGCGCCGCTGACGTCCGCCTCACTGTCGGCTGAGCCGTCTCCCGGCGCGGCGAAGTACACGACCGAGGATGTGGAACGGTGGTTCCGGGCAGTGGTCGCGCGGACAAAGGGTTCCATCGAAACGATGATGGTCCGGATGCTTCGCGACGCCGCGCTGGAGGGCGCGAAGGTGCCGGGGCTCGTGGCGGACAACGCGGCGCTGGTGGACGCGTTGAAGGAACTAGCCGACTTAATGGACGGTGTTATCGACGGCTCGTACACGCCCGATTCCTTCACGCTCCAGGTTGCTCACCGAGTACTGGCCGAGGAGCACCCCGGCGAGGCCCTACTCGCGGAGCAATCGCGCGAGGTGTCCACGCTCCAGGCCCGGGTGGCGGAGTTGGAGCGCGAGCGAGACACCTTCCGCGCTGGCGAGCGAATCGCCCGGGACCGCGCCGCGCAGGCGCTGGAACTGCGTGACATCGCCGAGTCCGAGCGTGACGCCCTCTGCGCGCAGGTGCAGGGCCTGAAGGCGATGCTTCCTGCTGGGCTTGACCTGTACTGGTCAAAGCGCGACGGCGCTCCCGTCATCACCGCCCACGGGAAGCATGAGCACCAAGCCTTCGAGGCCGTGGCCGCTGTCCTCGCTGCCATCGCCGCCCTGTCCACCACACCAGCCACGCGCCTGGACCCGAGGGCGGAGCTGCTCTGGCGGGCCGCGTGGGATGCCCGTGCCGCGCTCCGCCAAGGTCGCAGCGCCGGTGCCATCGCCCTTCTCACCACGGCCATTGATACCACGGCCATCGACGCAACCACCGAGACGACGCCCGCCCCGGAGCGACAGGAGCCGAGCACAGTGGCGCTGCCGTACCGGATGCTCAGCGCCCTGGACGTGCGCCCCGCTGTGCCACCGCTCAGCGAGCGCCTGCGGAACTCCCTCGCCAAGCTGGGCCACGAGCCCACGCCGCTGACGACTACCGCGGCGGAAGCGCTTCACCCGTCCGGGCGCTGCACCTGCGCTGGCGAAGGCACCTGCGCGTGGTGCGGGGCGCGCTGCGAAGCGTGCGGCAGCCCGTACATCCCCGAGGCCGTGCGCCACGCGCTCGCCAAGGTGTGGAGCGCCCTGCACGTCACCACCGCACACCAGGGCGTGGCCGTTGCGGTCCTCCGGGCCGTGTACCCGGAGCTGCCAGTGCCGAATGCTCGGGTCGGCGCGGACAGCCTGCTGATGTGGAACACACTCGCTCAGGCCGTCACCGAGGCCGCGCGCCTCGGTGCGGCGGACATGCGCGAGCGGGCGGCGTGGACCTCCAGCAACGTGCCGCTGCGTGAGGCGGAGGAGCGCATTCGCCGCCTCTCGCTGCTCCCCTGGGAGGAGGTGTCCCGTGGCTGAGCCGCTCGTCTACCAGTACCGCCTCCGCACCGAGAAGGGCGCCTGGCTCGCGGACGTCATCCTCCGGAGCGACGGCTTCTTTGCCACCGTATCCGACTGGGGCAACTACGCATTCCGGTGGACCGCGCCGGGGCGCGAGTTCCGCGCCTTCGTCGTGCAGCTCGCGGGCCAGGGCGACTACGTATGCAGCAAACTGGAGACGCGTGACTGGTGGGATGGCGCGCGGACACTGAAGCGCATCCGCGAGCACATCCTCACCTACCGCCGCGACGGCACCTACTCGAAGGAGAAGGCGGCCGAGGCGTGGCAGTCCCTCGCTGATGCCCTGGGCTGCTGGAGCGGGCGTGACGCGAAGGATTGCGACGAGATCGGCATCGACCAATTCGCGGTCTGGTGTCACGACACCGAGTTGGAGATGCCCTACGAGTTCGCCTCCTACGACTACCCGCCGGACGTGCGCGGCTTCTGCGAGAACGTGATGCCCGCGCTCGCCACCGCCATCCGCGAGGAGCTTCTGGCCGCGGCCCAGGCTCTTGCGCTCCAGCACGAGCGCGAGGCCTGGGAGTCCGAGGGAGGTGCCGTCCATGGCTGAAATGCCCGGAACCTTCGTCGTCCTGGAAGGCGGAGACGGCAGCGGGAAGACGACGCTGGCTCGTCTCATTGGAGACGAGCTGCACGCTCAGGGCGCGCGGGTGCTGAACACGGAGGAGCCCTCCGGCGGGCCCGTGGGGGTGCTGATCCGGCGCATGCTGGCGGAGCGTCCCCTGTCCCCGGAGGTGATGGCTCTTCTGTACGCGGCTGACCGTGCGCACCACACGGGGACAGTCATCCGGCCGGCGCTCGCCCGCGGCGAGGTGGTGCTGTGCACCCGCTACGTGCTGTCGTCCCTGGCCTACCAGGGGCCGCACGTGGGCCTGGAGCGCGTGATGGGACTCAACGCCCATGCGCTCAAGGCGGACCTGCTCCTCTTCTTGGAGTGCCCTGTGGACGTCGCTCTCGGACGCGCGGGAGCAGCACGCACCTTAGACGCCTACGAGACGCCTGCTGTCGCGGCCAGCGCGGCCGCCGGCTACGCACAGGCCCTCACGTACCTGGAAGCCCAGGGCCAGCGCGTAGTCCGCGTGGATGCTGCCCAGGGTCCCGCGCAGGTGCTGCGCGCGGCGCTCGAGCAGGTGCTGTCCCTGCTCCCCCGCACCAACCCGTAGCCGTCGCTCCGGATCACCCCCATCACCACCTGCCGGCCCGGGCGCCGGACGGTAGGGCTCTACCCGCGCGCCAGCGCCCCGCGGGGCTGACGTTGACGTACGTGCCCGCAGGGACACGCCGGTGCCGGGCCTGACAGGAACGTACGTCACCGCGGACGTCGCGCTGCAGGCGGACCTGCTGCCGCTGTAGCTCGCGAGGTAACAAGCCCGGGGCCGAGCGTCTGTTGGTCATGACGCCCAACACCTATCGCTGCCCCGTCTGCGGGCAGTTCCTCACACCGCTTCCAGGTGGCTTCCTGTCCTGTTCGGGCAGCCACGCCGCAGGGCCTCGCCGCCAGGACCGGAACATCTACCGTCCTGGCCGGAATGGCCGCCTCCAGCCAACGAAGATGGGTGCTGCCGCGAAGTGGCGTCCGGCCCGTGCCGCGAAGGGACTCCCTCTTGAGGGGTAGCGCCCCGCCGCCCTCCCAGGCGGTACTCTCTCCCCAGCGTTCACCGGAGGCCGTCATGGGCGTCGTGATGGTTCGCATCGACAGCATCATCCCGCCGCACGAGGTCCGCGATGACGGGAAGCTGGCCGCCCTGCGTGAGTCCATGGAGGAGAACGGCTGGCAGGGACGCCCGCTGCTCGGCGTGGCCCATCCTTCCGCCGTCGGGGCCTTCCTCGCGCTCACAGGGAGTCACCGCACCGCCGCGGCACAAGAGGCAGGGCTTGAGGAGGTCCCTGTCTACGTGGCCCAGCTGGGCGGTGGGCTCCACGTGCACGAGTCCATCCACGGCGACTCCCTCCGAAACGAGAGGGACAACCCTATTGAGCAGGAGGACCTGGCCGACTACCTCCGCCCCTGGGACCCTGGCGCAGCGGCGCTCGCCGAGGCGGAGGACGCAGCGAGCGCTGATGAGTGACGCCGGGGCCCGGCCGCACCTTGCAGTTGCAGCCGCGTGCGCATGCGAACCCTCCGTAGAGGAGGTGGCCATGCACCTGTCCCGGATGCCCATCGTGAAGCTGCACCTCACCGCCGCCGCGGCGCGTTTGCACGCGGAGGCCATGGAGTTCGGCAGGCAGCTCCCGGCCAACGCTGAGCACGTGGCCCACTTGGTGACGACGCGCTCCTGGAGGCCAGCCGCGAAGTTCAGACGGGCGTACGCGGGCCGCCGCCGGAGGACTGGGCGGCGGTGTAGCGCCGACCGTCACTTCCAGGTGGAGGCCTGTCGGGCGGCGCGGACGAGCTGCTTCACCTCAGCGTCTTCGAGCCTCACCTCCTGGTCGAGGAGCCCCGGGACGAGTTCGTGGTCCGCGAGCACGTGCACATTCTGAGGCTGCTGCACAACCTTCAGCGTCGGACGAACGAAGACGAGAAGCCCCTGTACCCAGAGTCGACGGCGCTTCGTCACCGCCAACAGCTTCTCGCGGACGTGCAGTACGTCAGCTTCGAGCTTGTCGACGTAGTCCTTGCTGAACCCTCCCACCTTGATGACGTCGCCATCCACCCAGACGTCCGCGCTGACGAGCTTCGTTTCGATGAGGTAGACGCCAGGCGGGCCAATGACGAGATGGTCGACGTTGGCGCCTCGTCGACCGATTTTCACGTCGTGCTCGACGGCCCATCCGTGCGGGACCAGCTTGGCCAGGAGAGCGCCGACGTGCTCCTCGCCGTCCGCCCCGCGTCCCCAGGCTTGCTCTGCGGTGGGAATGCCCAGGACGCGTGCGACGAGCGTCGTGAAGGGCGACTCATCCGCCAACTGCTGCTGCTTCTCACGCGCGCTCTGCCCGGCCCTGCGCCCGTCGATCGAGTCTCCGGGCCCTTTTCCCCGTCTTGCCATTGTTCCCCCAGCTGCTTGATGGGGGCCATCGTACCAGCCGTGTCGACTTTCCTCCTGGTTGGATCCCCACGCTCGGCACGCCTCCTGCTCTCCTCGCCCGCCCATGACGACTCAGGAGCGGGCGGCGCTGGCGCAGCGCCTGGAAGATGCGGAACTGGATCTGCAGGGCGCGATGCACGGGCTGGACGGGAGTCCCGAGGCCCGGACGCGGCTGGCCGAAGCCCGGGAGGAACACCGGGCGGTGGAGGCTCATGCGCGGGTGGTGCTCGCGCTCCAGGAAACCAGTGCGGCCGCGTGAGGACGAATCCGAGGGCCGCGACCACAGCGACGGCGAGGAGATTGCGCATGCCCCGAGATTCAGGGCCCCGAGGACATGGTTTAGACGGGGCCCGGTCGTTGCGTCGTTAGGGCTCCAGCGGCTTCCACTCCCCCATGACGGCCGGCACCTTCGTCAGGTCAGCCTCACGGTAGAGCATGTGCTCCTCGTCGACCTCGTACACCCGTTTCGCCTGCTGGTCGGCATACCGAGTCACCTGAACGAGAGAGCCGTACCGATTGAACCGGCCGGGAATCTCCTGGTTGGGGTAAATCGCCAAATCGCGGCGGGTACGGAACGCGGAGAGTTTCATTGTCTGGGTGTCCTTTCGTGGAGAAGGCCGAAGCCACCGCGCCTGGTTGTGCCGGGACGCTCCGACAGCCTACCGGCTCGGGCCGACGTTCCTTGGGCGCCCTCCTCATCCCAGTGGGTCAGCTCTGCCCGCGGCCATCCCCCGAATGGGGAGGCTGGCGACGCCACAGGCAGCTGCCGTAGGTTGGCGCCCTGCCCGCGGCGTCCAAGATTCGCGCCAGGGCATGGGGGATACCATGGACGACAGCGACAACCTGTATAGGCTTTACCTGAAGGGCTTTGCCCTGGTGCGCTGCGGCGCACCCTTCGAGCCCAAGATCCTTGTGGGTGAACCGGAGGACGGCGCGTGGAAAAACTACGACGCGCGCGAGATGGCCGCCATTGCGCTGGGCGTCGCCGAGGGGCGTTCGAGCACGTCCACGGTGCCGGACAACAAGGACGTCGTCGTCGACAACATCCGGACAATGGTGCCGGACGCCGCGGATTGAGCAGCATGGGGCTGCTCGGAAACGTCGGGCAGCCCTGCCCCACATGCCTCCATGTGAGGCGCTGGACGATGCGGCGGACGTTCGTGGCCGACACGCCGTAGGACCGAGACATGGCGCTCCCATACTCGCCTGCGGCACGCCTCGGATTCGCGACCGAGCGTCTTGACGTGCTGGGGCAGCTCCTCCCTCGTCACGCGCGCAGCCTGCCGCACTTGGTGCGTCACGCCGCGCGCGCCAGGGCAGTGTCGGCCTCCAGTCGGCGGGCAGCCGCCTCGCAGTAGCGTTCCTCGAGCTCCACGCCGACGGCGCGGAGTCCGAGCGACTGCGCAGCAACGAGCGTGGCCCCGGAGCCAGCGAACGGGTCCAGGACGAGGCCGCCCTTCGGGCACGCGCGCTCGAGCAGGTAGGCCAGCAGGTTGGCCGGCTTCTCCGTGGGGTGCGTGCGAGCCTTCGCGGGCACCGGCGGGTAGCCAGAGAGGACCGCCCCGTGGCGCTTCCCGAACAGGGCCCGCCTCGTCGGTCCGGTGCCATGAAGGACCACCTCGTAGTCCGGCGCGAAGCTGGCGGCGCAGTCGCCCATCCCGCCCCGCGCCTTCCACCACATCAACGCGCCCTTGATCTTCAGGTGCGCTGAGGCCGCGTCGAAGAAGTCGGGCCAGCTTTCCCAGTGGCAGAAGACGAAGGAGTGCAGGTCCGGCTTCAGCGCGGGTCCGGCTGCGGTGAGCGCCTGGCGGAAGACGCGCATGCCCTGGCGGGAGCCGTCGGCGCGGATGGCCGCGCCGCTCCTTCCCTTGGCCTCGTAGGCCATCCCGTAGGGCGGGTCGGTGAGCAGCACGTCCACGGATCCGGACGGAAGTCCGGGCAAGGCGTCGCGACAGTCGGCGTGGAACAGGGTGATGGTGTCGGTCTGGAAGTAGGGCTTCACTCTGGGGGCCTCGTCGAGGACGTGGTGCAAGGGCGCACAACGCGCGCGTAATGCACGGGGAATGCCGACCGTCCGGCATCGCACCGCGCAGTCGGCACGCCTCCTGCTCCAGGGGGGCGACTCCCTGGCCGTGCGCGAGTGCTTCCGTGCGGCCCCGCCCGAGGATTTCCCGTGTCCACGCATCAGTTCCCCGGCCCGCTCCGTTTCGCCGCGGCGCTCCTCTTCTGCCTCACGTTGGTGCATTGCGGCCCGTCCGAGGACCTGGACGACAGTCCGCCCACGCGGCCTCCTGTCTCGCAGGACGGAGGCCCGTCGGACGGCGGTGCGAGCCAGGTGGACAGCGGCATGCCCACCCAGGATGGAGGCTCCACGCCCCGTGATGGTGGTGGCGGACCCATCTGCACGCCCTCCTGCTCCGGCAGATCCTGCGGACCGGATGGCTGCGGTGGCACATGCGGGACGTGCCGGAGCGGCACCACGTGCAGCGGCGGCAGCTGCGTGTGCGTGCCCCAGTGCAACGGCAAGACGTGCGGGCCGGACGGCTGCGGTGGCGTCTGCGGCACCTGCCCGGCCAACGCCACCTGCAGCACCGCGGGCGACTCCTGTGCGTGCGTGCTGGGCTACGTGCCCAACCAGGCGCACAACGGCTGCGTCCGCGTCGGCGGTGCCTGTGAGGGCGTCAGCCAGTACGGCTACTGCTCCGGCGACACCTGGGTGCGGTGCGACGCCCAGGAGGGCATCGTCACCATGGAGTGCGGGCCGGGCCAGTGCAAGCGGCTCGACTCGGCCGGCAACGGCGCCTGCACCTGCGGCAGCATCGACGCCAACGGCGTCTGCGCCACCGCCTCTGGCGCCAGCGCCGCGACTCCCCGCGTTCACTTCATTTGCGCGCCGAGCGCCGGGGTCCTCATCGCCAGCAACTGCACCGTGGAGACAGGCTCCTCCGCGGGCTTCTGCTCCACCTTCGTCACGTCCTTCGGGCACCAGACGACGTGCTTCTGCGGCACCTGCTCCGTGCCCGGGCGCAACAACCAGTGCGGCTCCCTGTGCGGCAATCCCGCGCAGTGCCAGTACTCGGCGTCCGGCAACTTCCACACCTGCGGCTTCTGACACGCCCACAGGACAAGCGACGCGCCCTGCCGTCAGCAGGGCGCCCGTGCAGCAGTACGCAGCGCGATGAGTCTCAGCCGAGCAGCAGGCGATGGAGGTCCTCAGCCCTCCGCAGGAGGCGGTGGAGCTACTCAGCCTTCCTGCGTATTGATGACGCCTATCAACCGCCTCAGCTCTTTCTGATTGGCGAGGAGAAACGTGGCCAGCACCTGGGCGAAGGGCGTGAGTTCTGGCCCCGTTCCGTTGCCGGGGTCCGCCCGCCCCACCGCGTCCATTCCTGCCTCGGCTGCCGAAAGGGAACGACCGGTTGCGGTAGCGAGCGCGGCGACAACCGCTCCACGCTGCGCTGGGCTTTCCCTCACCTGCACGTATGCATCGACACTACGGACGATGTCATTCGGCGACCAGGGGCGCTTTTCGGCACTCCCCGGCCTTGGGCGCAACGGCTCCAACTGGGGTGCCGGAGCAGAGCCGAGGCGTGACCATGCTGCTCCAGCCGTTCGTGTCCAGGCGGTGAAGTCGAGACACTCCTCGTAGTCTCCGAGGATTACGAGGTCAGCAGCGCCAGCAGGGACACGCCATTCATCCATGCCCTCCTGAGTGGTCAAGCGCTCGAAAAGCTTCGTGACGCCCGCCTTCGTCCGCGCATAGCCGATGAAGACTCGAAGCGGGGCATCCAGCAGCGTGACCTTCCAGAAGTCGAGGAGCGCCCCCTCCTCAACGTTCTCATGCTCAATAACGACCGTTGGACGGGACCACTGCTTCGAGTCCAACTCGTACCAGAAGAAGTCCACATTCATCCGCTCTCCGCGGACCGTGTCGACCTGGTCTTGATGTAGCGCTTGGGCCTTGCATTCACAGTGCATGGACAACTCGCGACGAAGCTTGTGCAGAAGCTTGTACATGCCGCGCGTCCAGTCAGTGCCGCTCCCCTTTCCGAAGTCGGCCGGCGGAGCCTTTGAGTACAGGTTCTGAAAGTGTCTCCAGAAATTCGCGGCGCGGTCGGTCGGGGTCACGGGCTCTCCAAGAGCATAGGGGGCAGGCGCTCCATGCCTGCCACTATCACAGGGCACCGGCCCTATCTCGGGCGAGTGACAAAGCAGCCAGTCGATGCCACAGGAGGATAGCCGGACGGTCGTCTCTATCCCGGGACGGTGCCCCGTCCCAACTGCAGAGCGAAAGAACTGGGCACGCGCGCTGCACTGCTCCAGGGGGACACGCCGCACGGAGCCAGCATGGACCCCATCTCACGCAGCCGCACCGCCCTCCTCCCCACCACCTACCGCGAGCCTGCGGAGCAACCCCAGCGTTCCGCGCCGAAGCCCCAGGTGCTGGAGCGGACCATCAACACCGTCGACGCCTTCACCCCGCACACACCTACCCAGAAGGCGCTCGTCGAGCAAGCACGCCGCGCGACGACGCCCAAGGCCATCACCATCCGCCCGCCAGCCGAGGGGTTGACGAAGTCGGCGGAGAGCGAGCCGCGCGTCGCCGCCAAGGGCATCGGCAGTGCCATCGGCGGCGCGCTGAAGGACATCGGTGGCGCGTTGAAGGACTTCGGCGGCCGCGTGGTGGACGGCGTAGCAGGCATCGGAAAGGGCATCTACGACAGCGTGACCGGGACGCTGAAGAACACCTGGGAGATGGCGGAGACGTTCGGCAAGGGCATCGCCAACATCTTCACCGGCCGCTTCGCAGAGGGCTTCGCGCAGCTCGGCTTGAGCCTGCTGAAGGCCATCCAGACGCCGACGGACGGGCTCCTGCGCCTGGGCGGGAGCGTCCTCAGCGCAATCCAGACGATGCTCTTCATCGAGCCGACGAGCCGCAAATTGACGGGCGACGAGCTTGCGGCGCTGCACAAGGTGTATGGGGACTCCATCGACTACACGCGCATCGAAATCAAGGAAGGCAACGCGGGGCTCCTCACCGTGGGCGGGCGCCCCTTCGTCCACGGCGACACGATCTACGTGCCCGAGGGCTGGCTGCCGCTGACGGAGGCCTCGCTCGTCCACGAAGCCGCCCACGTATGGCAGCACCAGAACGGCGGCAATGACTACATGAGCGAGGCGCTCATCGCTCAATGGTTCGGCGACGGCTACAACTTTGAGAAGGCGTTGCGACAGGGCAAGTCGTGGGAGGAAATGAATCCGGAGCAGCAGGCCAAGCTGATGGAGGAGGCCTTCCGGCAGGGCTGCTTCGACGAACGGCCCGCGCCTTTCACCATCGATGGACGGGACTACACTGCGCAGTTCGAGGCCGCTAAGAAGTCCATGCGCGCTGGACAGGGAGCCCCATAGCCATGCGACTTCATCACGCCGTACTCCTGCCGCTGTTGCTTGCCCAGGTGATGCTCCTTAGCAGCTGCAGGCCCTGGTTGGAGGTGAAGCTGGCCTCCTCCAACGAGGTCCTCCCTGCGCCGGCATTCACCGTTGAGGAGCCCTCTCAGGACGGGAAGCCCCCGCGGTACAATGCCATCTACGTCCTGGCGGAAGATGGGACGCAGGTCTGGTTCGCCCGTGCGCACTCCTTCGGAGAAACGCAGTCGCGGCGCATCGTCTACGGCGAGGAGCCCCGAGGCTTCGAGACGGTTGACGAGCCCCAGCCATTGGAGCGCGGGCGGCTGTACCGGATAGAAGTGGCCGGCGAAGCGGCAGGCACGCTTCGCTTCGTTACCGGGCAGGACGGCAGCGTCCGTCCCGAGAAGGAGTAGCGTGCAGGTCGTCCCGCACGTCCTACCTAGCAGGGCGCACTCGCAGCCGCGACTTAACTTTCTCGTTTTGCCGTGCTGGCATGTTGAACCATGCCAGCCATCCCCGCCCTCCACCGCTCCGCGAGCGCTGCCGCTCTCCTCGCCATCGTTGGCTGTGGCTCCGCGACCGTCGGCGGGGGCGGCAGTCCGGCGCGCGCGAAGTGGGTCAGCCCCATCGTCAGAACTCCGGACGGCGGACAGCTCCAGACGACGATCTACTACGGGCCCTGGCAGTGCAGCGCCGCGTTCATCAGCCGGTGCGAGTCGAAGTGCGCGGCGCAGGGTCACGCGCTCATGGGCTGCATCTGGCTGGCCGACATCAAGGGCGACTGGAAGGGGCGCTACCTCTTCATGCCCGCGGAGGCTGGCGGACGCCTCGCCGTCACCCACTGCTGCTGCGACTACCCCAAGGCAGACGGTGAAGCCCTGCGGAAGGTGTGGAATCGCGCACGGCCCGAGTACCGAGAGGCGTGGGGTCGTGAGTTCGGCGCGTGGCCACAGTCAGGCACCGGGAAGTACTGGCCGGGCCACCACATCTTTGACCTCGGCCACGGAGGGCCGCCAGTCGCACCGAACAACGTCCTCCCCGCCCCCGACGACGTGCACAGCATCTTCAATGCCGAGTACCCCGCCTGCTACGCGCCGGGAGGGAAGTGGCTGACGCCAGGGCCCGCGCGTCCCTACGTGGACTGAGGACTCCCATGCCCAAGTCCATGAAGGAGCTCCTGGCTGAAGTCTCCGCCAATCACTTCCCCAACCCACCCGCGACGCCTGCCCAGGTGGCAGCCTTCGAGAAGCGCATGGGCTGGAAGCTGGACGAGGACCTGCGCGCCTTCTACCTCCATTGCGACGGAGCCGCCCTCTTCCGGCGCTTCCCAGACGCCAACTACCACCTGCTGCCGCTGGAGCAGATCCGCAGGGCCCGCGTCGCGATGCGGCCGGGGGATGACGACCGCTTCGGGCCCGCCTCCTGGTACACGCTCGTGGATCTCCAGGACTCTGACTACGTCATCCTGGACGCAGCCCACCAGGTGGACGGCAAGTACCCCGTCCTCGACGCGTACCACGAGACGTTCCCGGAGGCGGTGCGCCCCATCGCAGCCTCGTTCAGCGAGTTCCTGGAGAAGGCGCTGGCCAGCGGCGATGAGTTCTTCTGGCTGAAGGGCTGACTCCGGAGCGATGGCGGCGGGGCCGCGCGCGTGCGCTCTCCGCGACGTGCCGACCCACGACAAGACAAAAACGCCGCCGGAGCGGCGCGGGGCACCCGCCGGCACCACCGTGCGCATCGACGGGCTGCGCCTCTCTCACGAGGCGTGGGCCCAGGTGGAGGCCCTGACGGCCCAGCTCCGCCGCGCGGGCATCCCCCGCGCTCGCCCGTCCGGCGCGCTCGAACTGCTGGTGGTGCCCCCGGAGGTGACCGCGCGGGTGATGGCTGGAGGCTGCCGTGTCTACCGCTGCGCCACCTGCGGCGCTTGGCTGAATGCAGCCGGCGCCATCACCCATCAGGACGCGCTGACCGGGCACGAGGCGCAAGGGGCAACGTGACGACGAAACGCATCGTCACGCGAGCATTGCTAACTTACGACATCTCGAATTCCGACAGCGTACAACTCACGAAGTCGACCAGCCCCTTCTCTCGCAAAAACTCACATCGACGCAACTGATTTCCATCGTTCGTTACAAAAAAGTCAGAATACGCAGCGGCGCTCGCAACAGCCAAATCATACTGGGTGCCCTTACCCCTATCCCCAGCCTTCGTGCGCCATGTGCCCAAAATGGCTTCATGGCTCTTGTCATGCGCCATCTCGACAGTTGAATTTGGGCGGTCAATGCAATTTGCCAACATGGTTCTCCACTCCAGATTGGCCATAAGATGCGTCGCCTTGAATCGCGTCGGATTTCCGGCAATCGCACTGACGCCCAAGCCCCCGCGAGACAGTTTCGCCACCTCACAAAACAGCACATAATCATGCGGAATACTGTCAGCGCGCTCAATCGCCTGAACGACAATATCGGGCCGCTGCTCGATGCCACTCAAAACCAGCTGCCGAGGAAGCGACAAATCACGCTCCAAGAGACTACTCTTCTTGTCTTGAAGCCATCCATGCGCAAATGGAGAAAGAACTGCCTCGCTGTGCAGCTCAGGCAGTCCCGCCGCAACAAACGACTCCCAGCCTCGCGAGTACACCAATGGAGTCAACACGTCGCCTTCGACCTCGGCCTCCATCAACTCCATATGGTCATAGGAAGGGCATGCGCGACGACCAAGGAGCTGGAACAGGAGCTGAAGTCGCCTTATCATCTCAAAACTATACTCAACACGCGAAATGGCAGTAATTTCAAAGAGAACGATCCGAGAAACAAGGATCACTGCACGACGTTTCCGCGCAGTAGCAGCAAAGAAGGCAACGGATTCATCAGTCTCAAGCACGCGGCTCAAAGCCGATGTGTCGAGGGATAGAAATGCGTCGCGCATCGTAGTTTCTCCTTCTGAGGAGACCATAGCGGCCGAGAAAACCACCTCCAAGAAAGAGGACGATGCACAGCGGCCCATCCTCAATGCCAAGGACGGGCCGCAGCACTACAGGCCGAACGTGTACCGGATGCCCGTGCCGGCCATCCGCTCGCGCTGGTTAGCCTCCGCGAAGACGAAGACGCCCAGGTTCTGCCGGAGCCGCGCCCCACCCTCCAGGCGCGCGTAGGCGCCCGTGAGGGAGGAGACGCCCGCCTGGGCCTCCAGGTAGCCGGTCCGCACCGGCACGTCGCTCAGCACCCGCGACAGCCCCGCGGCAACGGCTAACCGCGGGGCATCTAAGGGACCGACGCCACCGCCGCCGTGGCAGCCGAGTCAAGCGCCGCGACGCTGCCGATGGCGCCCAGCGCCTGCTCCAGCGCCTCCGCGCGAGTTTTCACGTCGGCCTTCTGGGCGCCGTGGATGGAGGCGAACTCCAGCTTCACAGCCTCCTGCTCCCAGGGCTTCAGCGGGCGCCAGCCGTTGGCCTTCAGCCAGGAGTCCGCGACCTCCAGGCCCTTGGCCACCTTGTCGAGGGCGTTCTCCTCCTCGTCCATCGCGGCGAAGTCCTCCACCACGTGGAAGGCGTGGAAGGCCACGGTGGCGACGATGCGCTTGCGCCGGGTGGTGAGCCAGGTGCCGCCGGCGAAGAGGCCGACGGCACTGGCGACGATGCCCAGGCCGATGCCGATGTTCCCCGGCGTGAGCAGCGCGTCCAGGATGCTGGAGCTGGCGCCGGTGGACGCCTGGGCGAGGGCCACCGGCGCGGAGAGAATGACCGCGAGGCACGCGGCCAGGGAGAGACGCTTCTTCATGGTGTTGCTCCTTCTGGGTGGGGGTGTGGGGCTCCCGGGAGGCGCCCCGGGCAGGCGCCGGCAGCTGCCGGATGAAGGCGTCAGACGCGCGGCATCCAGTTCCACTTGCCGGGCTCGGGCGCCTCGGTGGGGGCCTGGGACACGTTGGCCGCCGTGAACGGCAGGAAGCGGGGAGGCTTCACCAGGAGATCCACGGTGCCGTCGTCGTTGACGGCGGTGATGTCCGCCGCGCACACCACCTCGTCGCGCTGGTAGTGGACGGCCCGGCCGATGCTGGGCTTCTGCCCGGGCGGCACCATGGGAGCGCCGACTGGGCCCGGCGGCACCGCGGCCACGGACGCGACCGGGGTGTTGATGGCCTCGGCGACTGCGAGCCAGCCGGCACGCACCAACACGGAGCACTTCTCGAACGACGGCAGCTCGACGCCCGTCACCGCGGAGCGCCCGCCGGTGACGCTGCCGTAGCGGTGGTACAGCGTCAGGGCGGTGGCGAGCTTGCCGGGGCTGGCCTGGGCCAGCGCCTGCTCGGCGGCGGTGATGAGCTCGGCGGGCGGCGTGTACGGCGCGGGTGTGGACATGCTGATGCTCCTGGCGATGCTGCGGGTTGGACTGCGAGACAGAGACTCAGCGGCGCGGAAGCCAGCGCGGGTGGTCGCACTGGCCCAGGCGCTTGCCGCACAGGCGGCATCGAGGAGGCGAGCCCATTCAGCCTTCCAGCGGCGCTTCGGCGGGGGCCCACTGGGCGCGGCGCCGGAGGACGTCCCGGCCGTAGTCGCCACCGGACGTCAGCGAGTCAGCGGCGGAGCGGCGCTGCGCCATCAGCTTCGCCGTGTCCCCGCCCACTGTGATGGCATCGGCCGCCCGGCGAACCTTGCCGACGCCCGCGTTGTAGGCGGCGAGCGCGAGGTGCACGTCCTTCAACGTGCCCAGGTAGGAGCGCAGCAGTTGCGCACCGTAGAGAATGTTAAAGGCGGGCAGGCACCACAGGGCCCGGTCAGCGCTGTCGGTCGCGCCGACAAAGCCCGCGTGGTAGCGGTCGTCCACCTGCATCAGGCCGCGCCCGTGTCCGAAGTCGCCCGTGCCGCCCGGTCCCGGCGGCTTGAGGGCGAGTCCGCCGCGCGACTCACGGTCGCAGATGGCCGCCAGCAGGTACGGACAGAGGCGCGTCACCGTGGACGCGGCGTGAAGCTCGCGGCTCCACTGCGAGAGGTGCTTCGGCAGGCGCTGCCCCAGCTCAGCGAGGGACATCATCGGTTCTCCGGAGGCGCGAAAGTCGAGGGCCCGCCGACGCGCCACGCGGCCAGGACCAGGAAGGCGCACGCGGCGAGCACGTGCGCGGCGAAGAGGACAAGGCTCACCGGCGCCTCGTGGAGGAACCGGCCTCGGGCGCGTCCTGGATGGACTGGTGCTGGGCGGGCGCCTGGGCCTGGACGAACCAGCGTCCGCAGTCGCGCAGGCCCGCGAGTCCCAGTAGGCCAACGACGACGCCCACCACCCACAGCGCCCCAGCCTGACGGGAGTTCCGGTGCTCCTGTGCGTCCTGGCGCTCCCGGATGGCGGGGATGGCCTCCACCGCAACCCCGTGGGCGGCCGAGGACTTCTCCAGCGCCTCCACCTTCGCTGCCAGCCCCGGCACCGCACCGACGGCCGGCGCGTGCTCCGTCACGCGCCGGTCCACCTCCATGATGCGATCTTCCAGGCGGCGCACCTGCTCGGCGGTGGCCATGCGCTCGCCGACACCTCGCACCTCCGTCTGAACGCCCTCCATGAGCCGGTGGAGGTCCACCGCCATTCGCTCAGCGGCCTTCAGCGCCGTGCCGGCACGTTCGTTCGTCGCCTCCTGCTGGGCGGCAAGCCGGGCGAGATCCTCACGGACGGTGTTGTCAGGGATACGGCGGGGAGCGGGGGGCATACCGCCGCATGCTCAACGCTCGCGTGGACGGCGTCCGGCCAAGAACTTTGGCGATCCTACTCCGTAGTCGCCCCTGCCTACGGGTCAATCTAGCCCCGCTAGCGGGCTTCACAGGGTCATGGGACAATAGCTAACACTTAATCCATCACACCAGTCGTCAACACGATCAAGGCCACCATGGACAAACGCTATCAAGTCTTTGTTAGCTCAACGTTCACAGACCTCAAAGAAGAACGCTCCAGAGTAATACAGACACTAATGGAAATGGACTGCATTCCGGCAGGAATGGAAATCTTTCCCGCCGCAGACGAAGAGCAAATGAAGTTTATTGAGAAAGTAATCGACGATTGCGACTACTACATTCTAATCATTGGGGGGCGATATGGTTCCGTCGCGCCAGAAGGCGTCAGCTACACGGAAAAAGAGTATGACTACGCCCTCAAGAAGGGCATCAAAGTCATCGCACTTCTACACGAAAACCCAGACAGCATCCCAGTATCGAAATCTGACACCGACACCGAAAAAGTCAACAAACTAAAGGCATTTCGCACCAAGGCCAGCACTGGCCGTCTTGTGAAGTTCTGGAACGATGCAACGCAGATACCAGGAATCATAGCCCTGAGCCTACCAAAGACAATAAAAACATATCCCGCCACCGGCTGGGTCAGGGCCAACGCCATCTCAAATGCAGAGACCCTTGCCGAGATGGCAACACTCCAAAAGCGCAATGCCGAACTGGAAGAAGAAGTCCGCCTGCTTCGCTCCAGAGAGACGAATCGGATTCCAGACATTGCTGGGCTGGACGACACATACAGCATCCTTGGCGCCAGCTACCGCTACAGGGCTGGCGAAACCATCAACTCTAATTGGAAGATAGAATTGACATGGAGGGAGATATTCGGGCTCTTAGCGCCCCACCTTCTTGAGCCTAAGAACGATGACCTGGCCCGCAGCACTTTGGGAAAACTCATTTTTGAAAAGCTCAACAGAGGCGATACTTACGACGATCTCAGTGACGAATCTTACCAAACCATCAAAATCCAAATGATTGCACTTGGACTGATTAAACTCAACATGTACAACACCAAGACAGGAGGCCGTGCGCTCTTTTGGGAACTAACAGAGGCTGGCTATCGACTCATGGTTTCCATTCGCACAATCAGAAAATCCGGCCCAAGTCTTCCGCCTTCACTGCAAGATGAGAAAGCGCCCCCAAAGCCAACGTAAGGGCTCTACTGTGTACTGCTGACCGCCCTCTCCTTCCCGACGATGAGCAGCCAGTCGCGAAAGGCGGGCCAGGAGTCCTCAGCGATGAGCCCGCGCGCGAAGGCGTTCGCCTGCCACTCGTGGATGAGCCCTTCGCCGCGCTGGAGCAGCCAGGGCCGTCCCCGGGCCGTGCGCTGCTCCAGCATGTACTTCTCGAACTCGGCCACCGTCTCCTCGAAGGTGGCCAGCGGGTTGAAGACGAGCCAGTCGTAGCCCTTGTCCTTCGCGTAGAAGCGTTCGTCCTGGGCGGCCATCTCCACGGTGGAGTACTTCCCCCAGTCGTCACTGCTACCCGGTGCGGCGCCCGCGGACTCCAGCTGCGCCAGTTCCTGCTCGAGCGCCGTCTTCTTCACCAGCGTGGCGGAGTTCACCTCGGCAGCCTGGCGCGACAGCGCGGCCGAGGCGTCCAGCTGCCCCTTGATGCGGGCGATCTCCAGCCGCAGGTCCCGCTTCCGGGCCTCGTTGGCGTTGATGGTGTAGACGTCGCTCTGCGTGAGGGCCGGCATGGCTGACTCCTAAATGGGCTGCTTGATGTTGTGGCTGAGGAGCCCTGCGGACTCGTACGTCCGTGCCCCGTGCACGGTGAGCTGCACGACGGCGCCCTCCCCTTCCGGCGCCACGCGCCGCACAAGCCCCGGGCGCAGTCCCTCCAGCAACTCGCCAGGCCGCAGCGTGCGCACCTGCGTCCAGCCCGCGAAGCGCCGGTAGACTAGGTGGTTGGGCGTCGCCACCAAGACGCGGCCGTCCATGAGCTCCACCCGCCAGCGCGCGGCGCGATGGCTGGAAGCGGCCACCACCTCGAAGACACCCACGCGGCGCGTGTCCTCGTGCTGGGTGAGGACGCGCATCCCGGGGCGGAGGGACGCCGCGGGCACTTCCTGACCGTCCTCCAGGGTGATGAGAATCTCGGGCGCGACGCACGTGCCGCCCGTCCCTCCGGAGCCACCACCGCCGCCGCCGGACGGACCGCCGCTGAAGGGCGACGCCGTGGACTTCGCGAAGTTGACGCCCAGCCCCGCGGTGTAGACGGGCGAGAACCACATGGAGGCGCTCACGCCGTAGACGCCGTGCACCTCGCAGAAGAGCGCGACGTACTCCCCCAGGTTCGGCCCCCAGAGTCCTGCAAGGGCCACCGGGGACTGGAAGGTGTGGCTGATGGCGATGCGGTTGAGCGCGTTGCTGTCCACCGCAGAGGCGTACTTCCGGTCCGGCAGGGGAATGTAGCGCGTCCCTCGGTACGTGGCACTGAAGCTGCTGTAGTAGTCCACCTTGAGGTAGCGGAGCGCGTCCAGGTTGTCGTCAATGCTGGAGGGCTGGATGAAGAAGTGATGCACCAGCCAGGAGTGGACGATGGGCGTCGTGTAGCGGAAGTAGTCCGTGCACTGGACGTCCAGCCTGTCGATAAGCGGCGCCCCGCCGCGCACGCCTGTGTTGTTGCTGCCCCGGTAGTGGACGCGCCCCGCGGCCGACGTCCCGTCCAGCGCCTGGTTCGCTCGGAAGAAGGGCGTGTCCAGGAGGTAGCTGCCGATTTGGACGTTGCCACCGGCCGCCTTGAAGGCGGTGCCCACGTTGTCCAGCTTCGCTCCGGCCACGGGCACGCCGTTGCCGTCCTCCGCGTAGTTGGACGTCTGGAGGGTGTTGGCCACCAGCAAGTCAAACGTCACCATCTTCCGCATGGAGACGGCGTCCAGGTACACCGCCTTCCCGGTGTCGGAGCTGGCGGCGTTGATTTCGAAGTACAGCTGGACGCCGGTGCACCCCGCCGGGCAGGTGCCCTTCACCTTCACGCGCTGGTACGCGGTGGTGAGCGTGACGAAGGTGTTCGTGGACTGGCCGCTGTAAGTGCCGTTGGCATCCTCCCAGAGGAGGATGAGATTGGCGCCGGCCTGGTCGAGCGCGGCGGAGGACTTCACCCAGGCCTCCGCGGAGAAGGAATCCCCTGCGGTGCAGCGGATGCGTCCCCCCGGGGCAGCGCTTTGGAAGCCCCCGATGAAGTTGAGCCCCGTGAAGCCGCCCCCGCTGGGCACCACCAGCTTGCGACACCGGCGTCCCTCTTTTGCATTGGCGGGCTCCTCCACCAGCGCGTCACCCTCGGGGGACTTCCCCTGCGCATCCGCCTCCGAGTACCCGTTGGGCACCAGGTTGTCCGTGGGCGGCAGCAGCAGGTGCTGGAAGGAGATAGCCGCCGTCGCCACCGCGGCGCTGGTGACGGAGTTGGCCGACATGTGCCGGGCGTAGACGCTGCCGGTGGGGACGTTGGAGAGGTCCGCCACGGCCATGGTGACAGTGTCCGGGTCGGCCACCACGCCGCCACCGAGGACGCGCCAGCTACTCTGGCTACCGTTGGTGTAGAGGGCCTGGACAGCGCACTGCACCTCCGTCTGCATCGTCAACTTCAGCGGCGCCACCCACCGCCTCTCCGAGGGGCCGAACTTCCGCGGCTCCAGCAGGTAGCTGTCCGTGTCGTTGGGGTTGCCGCCCTCGTAGACCACCACCTGGAAGCCCGCGAGGAGGTGCGCGGGAAGCACCTCGTCGTGCGTCCAGCGAATGTCCAGGTAGCGCGACTTGATGAGCTGCGGAGAGCGGACGCCGTCCACCTCGCGGTCGTAGATGCCGGCCGCTTCCTCCTGCTCGCGCGAGCGCATGCCCTCCCGTTTAGGGAGGCGGCGTGGACGAAATCCCCAGGGTGAGGGTGGCCGGCACCGTGGGCACGGACACCACAAGGACGCTCGCCGCGCCGGTGCTGTAGTTGCCCGAGGTGTCGATGGCCTTCACGTGCACCAGGTGGTTGACGCCCGGCGGCGGCAGCGCCCACTCGTAGGTGGTGGCGCGCACCTTGCCGATGAGGGTGCCGGCCTCCCAGCTGGCGCCGTAGCGCAGCTCGTAGGTATCCCTGTCCAGGTCCGGCACCTCCGCCCAGCGCAGCGTCGCGGTGCTGCCGTTGAGGGCGCAGGAGAGGCCCGTCACGTCGGAGGGTGGCGCGGCCTTGCCCACCACGGTGTAGCTGGCCGAGGCGTAGGTGGTGACGAGGCCGTTGAGGACGGCGGCCACCTGCACGGTGTACGCGCCCGGCAGGCAGTCCAGCAACTCCCAGTAGTGCGTCTGCAACGGCGTCTCCGACGTCCAGTTGCCGCCCTCGCGCTGCCAGCGCACCCGGTACTCGGTGGCGGTGGCCACCTGCGTCCACCGGGCCGTCACCATGACTTTCACGCCGCCATTCGTCGTCTTGTACAGCGACTCACCCACCGCCAGCCCCGCGGGCGGCGAGGACGAAGGCAGCACGGACGTGGGCAGCGGCTGCAGCTTCACCCCGTGCTCCACCTCCGCGTACTTCCCCGGCTCGTGGCGCAGGGCGGTGATTTCGTAGAGGTGCGGCTCCACCTCGGCCACGTTGAGGATGCGCCAGAGGGTGGGCGTCAAGTCGGACGCGGCCAGCACCCAGACGGCCTGGGGCTGTGGCGCGGCCGAGAAGGGCGGCGCCACGGTGAGGGCGCGGTAGGGCGCCGGCGCGAGCGCGGCCAGCGGGCGCTCCTCCACGGTGCCGTCCGGCAGCACCACGGAGAGGGCGTACGTCTTCCCCGCTTCCAGGGTGACGTCCGCGTCGAGTTCCACCTGGCTGGGGGTGGCGGCCACCACGCGACCGCCCCACCGACGTCCGGCCCGGTACGGGTCCTGAAGCTTCACGATGGCGCCGGGGTTGCGCATGGCGCCCTCGAAGCCGGTGCGGAACGTCACCGTCTCCGTCTCCAGCCTCTCGGTGAGGAGCAACCACCGGCCCACGCGCTGCGCCTGGCCCCGGGAGGTGCAGCCGAGCGCCACCACCTCGGTGGGGTTGTAGCTGTAGGTGGCGAGGCCCTCCTCGTCGGTGACGTACTCCTGCGCCGCCTTGAAGTGGTTGTCCGGGTCATTCCAGGTGACGAGGGCCACGGTGTGCCGCGCACGCTTCCCGCTGGAGGCGTACGTGAAGAGGCCGTCCACCACGTTGGCCGGCGTGAAGAGGTACTCGGCGTCGCGCGGCGCGTCCTGGGCGACGAAGACAGCGCCGGAGGCCCAATACGTCATGCCTCTGAAGACGGAGGCGAGGTTGTTGATGACCTTGTACGCGTCCTCCTGCGTCTGGAGGTAGAGGTTGCAGCGGAAGCGCGGCTCCATGCCGCCCTTCCCGTCCGGCACCAGCTCGTCGCAGTACTTCGCCACTGTGTAGAGGCCCCATTTGTCCACCGCGGCCTCGTTGAGGTAGCGGCCCAGGCCGTAGCGCTTCGTCGTGAGGAGGTCGTAGAAACACCAGGCCGGGTTGTCCGTCCAGGCAACCTTCCACGTGCCGTCCCAGGTGCCCGCGTACGTCCGGGCCACGGGGCTGTAGTTGCTGGGCACGCGCACCCGCAGCCCGCGGATGCGGTAGCTGCGCGTGGGGATGCTGGAGAACTGGCTCGCCGCCACCTGCAGCGCGCACAGCGCGGTGTTGGGGAAGCCGAGCTTCTCGTCCAGCAGCGTCGCGTAGGACTTCCAGATGACCTTATTCTGCGTCGTCACGCTGTCCGCGTCCTCGCTGACGCGCGTGACGCGAATGTCCCAGGGCGGCGAGCCCGTCAGCTCCACGCGGAAGGTGCGCTCGTAGGGGCTGGTGCACTTCCCCCGGAAGAGCTCCGCGTCCTGGAAGGACTGCACCACGTACCCGCCCCCGTTGCTCTGCACCGCGATGGAGACGAGGACGCGGGTGGGCTTCAAGTCGCCTGTCGTGGGGTCCTGGTAGGTGAGTTGGGGCACCTGGAGGGTGACGCGCACGGCGTCCACCTCCGGGTCCGACACTGTGCGCACCACCGGCGCGGCGTGCTTCACCTCCACGCCCACGGAGTGCTCCGCCTCGCCGGAGGGGAAGCCGGGGATGTACTCCTGCGACTGCGTGCCCTTCACGTCGTACACGGTGACGCCCGTGAAGTTGAAGGTGCCATCGGGATTCTGGATGGCGACACCGTCCAGGTAGACGGACTTCAGCCCGTCCACGAGGCCCTGAATCTCCCCCTCGCACAGCAAATCCAGCACGCGCGCCTTGGAGCTGGACTTCAACGTGTTGGGGGACTCGACGGGGGTGCGCTGAGCGCCGCCCTCCCCCTTGCCGCCGCTGCTGCCGCCCATGTCAGTCCACCACCGTCGGATCTGCCTTTTTCACGTTGTGGCTGAGGACGCCGCTGGAGACGTAGGTGTGCGCGCCCGCCACGGTGAGGCGCACCACGGGCCCGTGCTCGCCGCGCGTCACCTGACGCACCACGCCCGGCCGCGCGCCCACCAGCCGCGCGCCGGCCGCGAGGTGCCACAGCTCCACCCAGGCGTCCTCCGTCCGCACGCGGTGGTTGCCGGTGGCCTCCAGGCGCCGACCGTCCTCCAGCTCCAGCAACCACCGCACGCCCTCGGCGAGCTCCGCCGCGGTGACGGGGAAGTCGCCCCACTCCAGCGTCTCCTCGTCCTGGGTGCGCACCCGCATGCCCACCTGGACTGCGCCCGCGGGCACCTCGCGCCCGTCCGCCAGGAGAATCGGCACCCACGGAGCGGGGCATGTGCCGCCACCCGCTGGGGTTCCACCGGGGCCCGTCTGCCCGCTGCCGCCACTGCCCCCGAAGCCGCCGTCGGACCACTCGGTGACGATGCCGGCGGAGACGACGCAGCTGCCCACCTCCATCTCCCCGTAGCAGATGGGCACGGGGTGGCCCTGGGCGAGCGTGTTGACGGGGCCGCCGAAGACGTAGCTGGGCTTGTTGGCATCGTCCTCGTCCGGCCCCGTGGAGGCGGGCGGGGCAAAGAGGAGCTGCGAGACGCCGCCCACCACCAGGGAAATGCCCGCGGTGATGAGGGGCACGCCCGCGCCGTACCCGTAGACGGTGAGGACGGCGCCAGCGGCGATGAGCACCGCACCCGCCACCACCTGGAACCAGCCGGACTTCGCCCCGGCCAGCGCGGGCATGAGGGTGAGGACGCGCGCGCCGGTGGGCATGCCCAGGTCGTCCTCTCCCACGTCCCGCTTGCCCGCGAAGACGTGGTAGCCGGGCTCACTGTTCTCCGCGAGGTAGCGCCGGAAGCCGTCGCAGACGGCGGAGAGGGCCCGCACGGCCTCCGCAGGCGAGGGCACGGAGAGGTCCAGCTTCCAGACGCGCCCGAAGCGCTTCCCCAGGGGCCCGCCCAGGACGATGGTCGTCAGCATTGGGAGGCGTGCCTCACGACGCGCTGGGTGATGCGCGCCCAGAAGCCGGAGTACGTCTCCCGGGTGGAGAGGCGCCCCATGACGTGGTGCAGGAGGACGTCCCCGCCCAGGTACACGCCCGCGTGGTTGGGCACCGGGGCGCGCAGTTGCATGAGGAAGACGTCGTGCTCGCGCGGGGGCTGCCCGGTGACCTCCACGAAGCCCGCGCGGCCGAAGCCCTCCAGGTAGAGGTTGCCGCCCTTCGCCCACCAGTCGTCCGGACGCTCAAAGTCTGGCAGCGTCAGACCCAGACGCTCCCGGTAGTAGTCCTGGATGAGGGAGTAGCAGTCCAGGACGCCGTGGCTGAAGGTGCGGCCCACCAGCGGCGGCCGGTAGCCGTCCGGATACCAGAGGCGCCAGTGCCCCACGGGCACGTTGAGGATGAGCCAGGGCAGGCCCCAGCGCTCCATCATCACCCGGTCCGCCTCGCTCGGCTCCGGCGCGGCATTGGGATGGGAGTGCACCACCGCCACCACATCGCCCTCCTCCTCCGCCCGGGCGTAGTCCTCCGGGGCGAGGACGAAGTGAGCCTGGCCGCTGGCGAGGTTCCGGCAGGGGCGGTACCGCTGGGCGCCGTCCACCAGCACCACGAGGCCGCAGGACTCGCGGGGGAAGTCAGCCCGGGCGTGCGTGAGCGCGGCGCTCAGGACGTCATCAGCCAGCGTCAGCCGGCAGGGGTCGCTCATGCACTCATGGTGCTGGAGAGCGTGGACAGGATCCAGAGCACCCCTTGGCGCTTCTAGGCTATTCCATTTGCCGAAGCCACGGTCGCCGGAGGAGCGGGCTTCTTTGCCTCTGCCTCAAGACAGTCAAACCAAGTGTCAAGGTTCCCCTTGATCTCTCGAAGCGAGAAAAACAACAGACAGAGAGTGCAAGCAACCATGGACAAGCACAAGCCCACGGCGCCCCAACCCGGAACCAACCCAACAGTAACCTGCGCAACAGCAGTACTAAACGACGAAACAATAGAATAAAACAACAGCCGACTAAGGTTTCTTAGCGGATCAAATAGACCAACACCCCTACGCCCAAGCTTTGACTTTTCGCGATGCCTCTCCCGATATTCATCGCTATCATACAACCCCTCTTTCATCTTGATTACAATAAACGTCTTTAATGAAAACAGAAAACCACCCACAGATAAAAACCCACTAAAAAAGCTCCCGCGCAAGCTATCCCTGTAAACCCCCGACACATCAATCTTTCCATGCGAAAGCGCAGCAACCCCAGCAAAAACAAACAATCCAATCACAGCAGCCACCAGAAACACACGCTTCATGCGGCCTCCGGATAATCAAATAGCGCCCTATTCTCCTTCATCACCTCAATCATATCCCCAATCATCTTTGACTCATGGAACTTCTTCAAATCAAACTTCATTGTGCCGGAAGTTCTCTCAAAGTCGAACTCGCCGAACGACTCAATATTATCAGCAAGCCTCACAAACTGCTTGACTCCTTCAGCATCCCTCCCTTCGATCAATCCATTGGCAGGACTGACCCTTTGAATTAGAGAGCGCACCTTGCCGCGAAGAGTCGGCGACGACCTGTGCTCGCGCTTAAATAGAATGTCGATGTTTCCTCTCTGCACATGTTCATTGAGGGGTCGAAAATCCGATTCATTGCTTCCGAAGGTCGCAAACTTCAATTCAAGACGAGAAACCTCCTCGAGCTGCTCAATCAACTCGCCGGCCTGTTTGGCGCTAAGCATTTGCGCCCACTCAAACTGACCCTTGAACGAACTCCTAATGGCCTTCTGGACTCGGACAGGCGCCGATTGTCCACCGGCAGACTGGAGTTCCGCTTCCATGCGCCTATGCTTCAACATGGAATACCTTTCGCCCAGAAAGGCAGCAAACCTGCTTAGCGCACAGGAATGATGATAGTACTGATACAGCGCCCGCCCAGTCGAACGGCTCTGAACAAAGTAATTAAAATCCATCATGCGCGTCTTGTCTTCGAGTTCATGCACGTCGACTTCGAAGCCATCAGGCTTTTCCAGCAGAGTGCAGAATCGCCTCTGATTCTTAATACTAATCAGCAGACCAACATTGTACTCCTCCAGTCTCTTAGACAGATACATTCGTTCGCATCCACCAAAAGTTACCAACTGCCCACTGGACTCTTCAAATGAAGCATCCAAATCATCCAGTGTAACTACGCTGCCAGCTTTAAAAGTCGCCCCCAACAGTCGGATCTTCATCTTGCGCAGGCCCCTCCGAGAACATGTGCGCATGTTGGTCGCTGAAGCGCGACCTGATGAAGATCCTTACACTCCCTCGAAATGGCTGACACTGGGTCGGCATCACCCCTGTGGCCTCGCTACTAAGGACGATTCTAGACAGGGGTCTGACACGTATACCCATGCACGGGTATATATTGACCCACCCCAACAACCACCACTGGGAATCGGGCGACGCGCTTGTTCGTATTCAGCGAATTAGTCCGACTGCCGGGAATCCGCCGTACGGGAGGACGCTCTTCTCCCCGAAGCGCAGCTTGCAACTCGAGAGGCGCTTCCCGCAGCGGTCCTCGGTGGCGCTGGACGTCGGCGTGTCGTCCAGCTTCGCCACTGGCGGCCCGACGTAGCCGCAGCCCTCTCCGCGGTACTCCCAGGGGCACATCTGCGTGATGATGCGCAGCGGAATGCGCACGCCGTCCAGGTCGCACTTCGCGGCCAGGCTGAACTCGATGACGTGCTTGTTCTCCACCGTCTTCTGGTCCACCACGAACTCGTCGTCCGGGAAGGCATCCAGCGGCGAGGCCGTGGGGTTGACGCCCCCGGGGAAGTTCACCGCGTCCAGGTAACGGACGAAGGTTCGCTTCCGCAGGACGCGCGCGCCCAGCAGGTCGTTCAAGTCTCTCGCCATGGCGCCGATGGTGCCGGCGACGTTGGCCAGCGTCAGGGTGGGCCTGGGCAGCCGCCCCATGCCGGACTTGTCGAAGCCCTTCACCTGGATGGCCCAGGGCTCGTAGGCCATGCCCTGCCAGACGACGGGCCCGCGGAGGCCGTTGGTGCCCGCGTGGAAGTGGCTGACGCCCCCGCCTGGCAGGTTGGTGGCGTCCAGGACGAAGAGCTCCACGAGGGCCCCTGCGTCCAGCCTCTGGATGTCGCTGTCGATGCTCACCCTGCCTCCTCCTGGAACGTCGCGGTGAAGTCGTAGGCGTTGAAGCCCTTCACGGTGCGATGCCACTCCTCGCACACCACGTGTGCTACCAGCTCGCCCGCGCCGGTGAAGGTGAGCGCAGCCCCGGCGGTCGGCGCCGCAGTGAAGGTGGCGAGCCCCGAGGCGGAGAGCACGTAGGTGGTGCCTGCCACCTGGGCGACGCCCGCGACGTAGACGGTAGGCGGCACCGTCCAGCCCGTGGCGGGCACCAGTAGATCCGGAACGTCCGAGGAGAGCGGCCGCTGGAGGAGCCACTGCGTCTGGACCCCGTTCCCCACCCCGAAAGGCTGTGCGGTGGCGGACCAGGCTGTGTCCGGGGTGACGAACTCGAAGGGCTCGACGCCCGCGCGGGCGCGCAGGAAGGCCTCCAGGGTGTCCGCGTCCACCTTCGTGAGGTTGGAGAACTGGAGGGCCCAGTGCCGCAGGACGGAGTTGAGTCCGTCCCCGGAGCGCTGCGTGTAGCCCTCGCCAAACTGCGCCTTGCGCACCCGGGGCACCGAGTCCGCCTGGGCCCCGTAGTCCGGGGTGAAGGGGAAGCGCTCCATGTGCTACCGCTCCTTGCTGGGAATCCACCTGATCATGCGGCGAATCTTCAGCGGAGGCGTGGACGATGGCCCCCCGGGCCAACGCCAGCTGCGAGCTTCCGCCGAATGGCGTGGCCCCGCGCCTCTCGAATCGTCCCCCCCTGACGCCGCATCGCTCAGCGCCTCCCGTGGAAGCACGTGGGGTAGGGCCGGAACCGTAGAGATTTCGGCCGTTTAACGACTTCAATAAAGATAGACGCGCGGCTAAGCGGCAAAGATAGACGCGCGCCTAATGACACGCATAAAGTCCATTGACGACGAACGGTGCGCGCGGTACGAGCTGCGGGCCACCTCGTCGCGAGGGGCACGCCGTGCGTTTGCACGGAGCAGCACGAAAGGGCTCAACGCCATGAACATCAACCTCGCTGAACTCCTCCGTCGTCCGAGTGTCTCCATCTACCGGGACGGGACTCTGCACGACCGATTCAATCGGAATGGCTCGCCTGTCGTGGTGAAACGCGTCGTCGATCGGTCCATCAACCGCGTCTACCTCATCGACGAGGAGAACCAGCTCTACCGCGAGGGAGACCTCTCGCGCGCCCCCGGCGACATGGGGGATTGGAAGCCGCTGTAGCAGCAGGAGGTGGCTTCTTCGTCGCTGAGCGGAGCAGTGACAAGATGCCTAGCAGCACCTCGTAGTGTGAGCTTTCCGGGACGACGTACGTAAGCACGAATGCCCCCGTGCATCCCGGGAGGGTCATTGAAATCTGGCCGCAGCCGGTCGAGCGTTACGCTCCCGTCGCACGCGGCGCGCATGGCGAAGGATCCCCTGCTGCTACGCCACCGGCTGGTGGCGCTCTTCCGAGAGACGGGCCGCGCCGCAGATCTGCTGGCCGAGCTCCAGCCAGTGGCCGCGCTCAGCCTCCATGCTGGGGACGTGGAGGCCGAGCTGGCGGCCTGGGACGAGGAGACACGGCTGGCGGAGGCGCTGGGCCACGCGGACGCGGCACTGCCGACGCTCGCGAACGCGCCTTCGCCTTCGCGGCCGAATTGGACACGCCCCCCAGGGACGCAGCCCTGGCCGAGCGCCGTGACCGCCGACGCCCGATGCTGGGAGCGCGCGCTGCCCTGGAGGACGGGGACCGAAGGAGGGCGCGGCAGTGCTGCTGCGCTTGGCGCTGTTGCGCATAGGCAAACCGGTGGATCCGCCGAGGGTCGAGAGCTTGCTGCGCCTTGGCTCGGCCATGTCTCTCTAGCCGAGGGGTGGGCTTCAAAATCAGCAGGAGTTGGACTACTCCGGCACGGCGGAACCGCTATTGTAAGCGGGAATCCAGACACCAGAGGTCCACATGTTCGTCGACGCAAGTGGCATGCATACCGTTCCGACTCTCAAGTCCGCCAAATACACGGTCATCCACGACCGGAAGAACAACATGGCCCTCATGCGAATCAACGAGGTCGTTGTTCTTCCTGTAGGTACTGAAATCGAATTGATCGAGCCCAACGTCAATGCAGTAGTAACGGGAATTCGTCTCCTGGCAGGCAGGCCGGCAACAGCAACCAGCGCCGGTATTGACGTCGCAGTTTGCCTCGACGTCTCTGTTCCTGACGAGTGGTGGGAGTCAAAGACCAGGGCGTAGCTGCGCCGGCCTTCCTGCGACTGGCGAGCCGGGCTCCGGACATAGCAACGGAGGAGGTTCTGCTGTGTGCGCTGGACCTCTTCGAGGACCCGCGTGGCCATCGACGCGCTGGTGCCGCTGGCCCGCTGCGTCCGGCGGACGCGAGCGTCATCGACCGCGCGGTGGAGGGCCTGCGCGCCCGGGGCCGCCACGGCGACCTGCTGGACATCTACGAAGCGGGCGCCCAGGCGGCGGGAGGCTCGCGCGCCGCGGAGCTGCTGCTCGCCGCCGCGTCCGTGGCGAGCGGGGCGCTGTCGGACGCGGACACGGTGTGGGCCCTCACGCACTGCGCGGCGGAAGCGGCTCCGGAGAACCCGGCCGCGCTGCGCGCGCTGGTGGAGGGCCTGTGCGCGCGCAAGGAGTCTGCGGAGCTGCTCGCCGCGCTGGAGCGGCTGATTCCCCTCTCGGAGGACGCGCTCCAGGCACTGGAGGCACGCCGCCGCGCTGGACCGGCACCCCAAATTACGGAGTAGGTCCGTTGAGCACCTTAAGCAGGAGCTGGAGCAGTTCGGCGCTGTAGTAGGCGAGCGGGAGCAACATGGCGGCCCAGTCGAGGGGAGACTTCTTCGGGCACTTCGGGTTGTTGGTCGTCATGCCCAGGCTGTAACGAATTAGTCCGCCACCGACGCCCGCCAGGCCACGCGTTCAGAATTCTTCGATCAAGGACGGGAGTGCGTCACCGCGGCGGGCGTTCGCCGCAGGCCACGCTACCGCCCCTTCACGTAGGTGTAGACCATGCCTCCGGGCGCCATCTCCTCGCGCATCACCTTCCGGACGGCATCTGCGAGGCGCCTGCCAAGGCGCTCCGCCTCCGCACGTCCGCCCTCCCCTGACGCGCTCACCTGGGAGGAGCCGTCCGCGTTGACGGTGATGTAGAGGGTCTGGTTCACGTCCCCTCCCCCGAGCGCCTCGTTGGGGACGATGCGGCCGGAGCTGGAGGGGATGAAGAGTTCCGGCCCGAGCTCACCCACCAGGTGCGCCTGCTGTGCGCGAACAGAGCCGCCAGCCGCGTGCGCCCCGCCCAGCATGAAGCCGTAGGTGCTGCTCATGTCCGCGCCGCCGACCAGCGTGGAGCCGCTGCCGGACGACACCGAGCCGCTGAGGGCGTCCATGCCCAGGTTGACGAGGGCCATGAAGGCCTTCTGCGCCGCGAGCCGCGCCAGGTCCTTCAGGATGCCGTCCACCAGCGACGAGAACTCCAGTCGGCCCGTGGTGACGAAGTTCGCGAAAGCGTCCGCCATGTGCTGCGTGGCCGTGCCGACAATCTCCTTCGTGTAGGAGAAGCCGCCGTGGAGCTGGTCCTGGAGGCGCTCCACCTCCTGCCGGTACTGCTCTGCGGTGATGCGCCCGTCGGCGAAGAGCTGATTCACCATCTCCAAGCGCTTCTGCAGCTCCGCCGTGGGGTTGAGCTGCTTGGCGAGCTGGTCCATCTCCGTCTTCAGCGCAGCCTCGGCCTTGCCCTCCGGCGTCCACATCGCCCGGGCCTTCTTCATGGCCGCTTCGAACTCCGCGGCCTTGAGGCGCCCGGCCTCGAGTTCCTCGCGGAGGACCTTCTGGGCTTGGCTGTACTTCTCCGTGTCCTGGTTGCCCAGTTCGCGGTTGAGGCTCTGGAGCACCCGCGCCCGCTCCTCCTCTGCCTTCTTCACCCGCTCTGTTTCCTCCTTCTGCTTCCGGAGGGCTTCCAACTGCGCGATGGCCGCGTCCGCCCGCGCGATCATCTTCGGGTCCTTCAGCGAGCGGTACTCGTCGGAGAGCTGCTTCGCCTCGTCCTTCGTCTTGCCGAGGGTGCGCGCCTCCTCCTCCAGGTTCATCAGCCACTGCTCTTGGCGCTTCAGCAGCTTCTCGCGGGCCTTCTCCTCCTGCTCCGCCTCCTTGAGCGAGGCCTTCGTGTTGGAGGTGCTCTCCTTCGCAGCGGCCGCGCTCACTTTCGCGTCTTCCGCTCGTGCAGCCCGCACCCGCTGGAGGCTCTTCTCGATGTCGGCCGCGCGCTGCATTTGGATGCCGAGATCCTTCTCCAGGGGCGCTAGCTTCTTCTCAATGTCCTCTGCGTAGGCGGGGTCCGCACGAACCTTCGAGAACGGCACGTCACGACCAATGTTCTTCGACAGCCTTTCATCGTTGTAGTGATTCAGCACGATCCAACGCTTCACGCCGTTGTTGGGATCGTTGATTTCCTTTTCGAGCCGGTCAATCTCAGCCAAGGCCGCCACCAGATCTTCCTGGGAGAGGCTTTCGTAAACCCTGACGACATCCTCCGCTGAGTCGCCAACGTTTTTCAGGGCATCCTGGTATCTCCCCCCCAGCGACGCCATTTCCGTGCGCGCGATAGCGGCGGCCTTCTGCGCCTTCTCGTAGTCCTTGAGGGCCTTCGTTTCGCGGATGAGGTTCTCCGCGATTTGACTGCCACGGGTGGCGTTGGCGCCGCTCTCTTGAGCGAACTGCCGCGTCTTCTCCTTCGCGTCCTCTGCGGCTTTGCCGTACTCGTGCCAGAGGGCGACCGCCGTGGTGAGGGCGCCGGTGATGATGCCGATGGGCCCACCCATGAACTCCAGCGCCGTCTTCCCCGCACGCGCCGCCAAGGACGCGCCCTCGATGGCTGACGCCTCCCTCACCTTCGCCAGCGCCAGCTCCGTGGAAGCCAGCGTGGCACGCTTCGTCGCCGACATGAGGCTGCCCTCCACGGCCGCCGAGGCCTGGAGCGCCGCGAGCTTCTTCTCCAACATGGCCTGCGCCGAGCGGAGCGCGGCGATACGGCTCTCGTCGGCGGCCCGGGCGTACTTCGCCTCAGCGAGCGCGGCGCTGGCGGCCGACTCGCGCGCCTGGGTGAGTGCGGTGGACTTCGCGACCAGCCCCTTCACCCACTCCTGGGCCCATGCGGCCCCGCGCATGGCCGCCACCACCACCAGCGACTCGCCGAAGAGTTTCACGGCGTAGGTGGCCGTCTCGAAGTTCTCCGTCAGCGCACGGACGCCCGGCTCCGTCGCGGAGAGGATGTCGCCGCCCACCTCGCCTTGGAGGTCCGAGAAGCGCGCGCGGAGCTGGTCCAGGGCGAATTGGGGCGTGCTCGCCATCTTGTTGAAGGCGGCCTCCGTGCGCCCGGCGGAGTCCTGCATGTGCTTCAGGGAGGCCGCGAAGTCCGCGGAGGCGGTGCCGGTGAGCGTCATCACCGGCAGCAGCGCCTCCACGCCTCCGAAGAGCATGGCCATCTCCTCGGTGCTTCCCTTCGTCTTCTCGTTCACGTCCTGGAGGAAACCGGCGAGCCCCTTGGCCTTCAGCGCGGTGACGGAGAACTCCAGGCCGAGCGCGTCCGCGAGCTTCGCCGCCTCGTTGGACGGCTTAGCGGTGGCGGAGATGATGGCGCGCAGGCCCTCCATCGACGTGGACGTCTGGATGTTGTTCTTCGTGAGGGCGCCCGTGGCCGCGAGCAGCTCCGCGAGGCTGACGCCCGTCTGGGACGCGATGGGGGCCACCCGGCCGATGAAGCGCGAGAGGTCCTCGATGCTCGTCTTCCCATCCGCGGCGCTCACGAACATCATGTCCGCTGCCTGGGTGACGTTGCGCAGCTGGCTCCCGTAGCTGGCCATGACGCCTGTCAGGCCGTCCGCCGCCGTTCTCACATCCGTCACGCCGCCGATGGCCAGCTTGTTGGACACGGTGAGAAGCTCCGTGGCCTTCGCTGCGTCGCTCGCTCCCGCGCTGAGGATTTCGTAGAGGGCTCCGGCCTGGTCCGTGGGCGTCCGGCCGAACTGGTTCCCCAACTCCTTCACCTTCGCGGTGAGAGAGTCCATCATCCCGAGCTGATCCTCCTCCAGCACGGTGGACACCTGGGCCATGGCCGTCGAGAAGCGCAACGCCTCCTCGGTAGCCCCCTTGATGGCAGCCCCTGCCGCGGCGACGCCGACGAACTGGCCCGCCAGCCGCTTCATCCCGTCCGCGAACTTGCTCACCGGGGGCTCGGCCTTCGCGGCCTCCTCCTTCGCCTTGCGGAGGGCGTCCGCCACCCCCTCCTTCTGCTTCCCCATCTCGTCGAAGCGCTTGTTGAGGGACTCCACGTGCGTCAGGAAGCGCGACAGCGCGGAGGTGTCCGCGAGCGTCGCCTGGAGCTTCCCGGCCGCGCCCCCGAGGGACATGAACTGGGCCTCCAGCGCCCCTGTGGCCGTCGCAGTGGCGGCGAAGGCCGTCTGGATCTTCACGGCGGATTGCTCCAGCACCGAGAGGTGGGAGGTGGCAGCCCGGATGTCGGCCAGCGCCTTCGACGTGCCGTCCAGGCCCCGCGTCGCGCGGGCGAAGGCCTTGGTGAGGGCCTCCGTGGCGTTCTCCAGGCCCGTCGTCTTCCGCTCCGTCTTCTCGGCGGCCTCCTCCAGCCCGCCCAGCGACGTGACTGCCTCCTTCGCGTCGCTGGTGTTGATGCGGATGCTCAGCTCAGCCAAGTCGAACGACATGATGCCCCTCGAAAAATTCAAGATTCAGCGTGGCAGAACGGACCAATGCCCATCTGCACGGGCGCTCAGTGGACTGCTCGGCCGGCATATGGTGGCCTTGGAGCATGAAAGCTCTTGTGGCAACTCTCATTGGAATGCTTTCTGCGACCGCATTCGCAGGAAGCGCGTTCGGCCACCTTGCCGACGTTACAGCGTTTCGCGTCAGCGCTTCGGTTCCCGAACTAATTGCGCAGCAGGGACTCTCATCAGCGCGCCTGGAGGAAACAGCAGTCGGCGCGTTTAAAACAGCATCAATCCTCACCATCGAGCGAACGAACACAGACGCAGGCTCGGCGCTCTTCAGCATATCCATCGAAGAGGTCACCTGGGAAAACCACGAGGTGACAGCAATTCACATCAACGTCTCCGTCGCCCAACCAGCCACCATTACTGGAACTGAGCACCGACGTCTTGCAACGACATGGGAGAATTCACGACTAATCCAATCGCGCACCGACTTCGCCGCAAAGCGCACGCTCGAAACTGTCAACAGCCTAATCAAGGAGTTCATCAGCGAGTACCGAAATGCAGCTAGCGACAAGAAAAGCCTCGATCCGAGCAAGCCGACAGGCGCCTCTCTACCTGACGGCCAGCCGGCATCGGCTGTTCCTATGGCTTCGTCTCCAGGCAGCACCGGAGAAGCAAAACCAAAACAACCCACCAACAACAGCATCATTCCGCCGACCACTCACAACGGCAGACCCCGTGGCGGATGTTCTGGCGGATTTGAATACTCCTGCTGTTCATACTCTGGCGATGGCTGCGCATACATTCTTTGCCGCGAAGCAGGTGGCAAGTGGACCGAAGAGACGTCAGCCTGCATGTAGCTTCGGCCCCGTTCGTTCTCACTTCTTCGAGACTTCGACCAGGAACGCTTCATCCAGCCGGCGGAGTAGCTGCACCTCGGAGGACGTGGGCCGGTGGCCGGAGAGACGCACCCATGACTCCATGTCCGAGAAGGAGATGGGGTTGAGGGTGAAGGCGCCGGCGCCGCGGGCGTTGGACAGCTCCGCGAACCACCCCCACACGTGGGCGAGGGCCTCGGGCAGCGGGGGCGCCTCCAGCAGCTCCGGCGGAGGCTTCCCGGTGGCGCGCTCCACCTGCTCCAGGTGGGCGCGGACGGAGACGCCCTCCGCGTCGGTGCGACTCAGGCGGAATTCGTGGCGGGCGAAGTCGAGGAGTCGCTCGCCCTCTCCTCGAAAAAACTCGCGCGGTCCGAGACGGCCTCGTCCACCTGGCGGCGCAGCCACGGGTGGGCGGTGAAGAGGCGCCGGGCGTTGTCGGGCGTGAGGGGCACCTGCGCCACGCCCTCCAGGACGCCCGTCCAGGAGACGGTGCAGGCCACCAGCAGTTCCAGCGCGTCGGCCTCCATGTCCCGGGGCGTCTCCTGCCGGGCACGGCGGCCGGCGCGCGGCGCCGTGGCGGTGGCCTTGTCGATGAGGGCCCGCGTGGCGTCGCGGTAGCGCGGCGAGTCCGCACTGGCCACCTCCACCTGCATACCAGTGGGCTTGCCGGTGACGGGGTGGAGGATGTCCACGGTGAGGGTGTCGTGGCGGATGAGGCTGGAGAGGTCAAAGCCGGAGGGGGCGGAGGCAGTGCTCATGCGGGACTCCTGGTGGTGAGGGGTGGAAGGGGCGCGGACGCGGGCTGCTACGCGTTGCTGCGCTGGTAGAGAATGGAGGCGCCGGACACCGGGTCGAGCAGCGCGGTGAAGGGCATGGACACCTGGACGGGGCCCTCCTTTGGGTTGTCGAGCTCGCCGCCCGTGTACTTGAGGCGGGGAATCCGGAGGGTGTGGAAATCCGTCCCGTTCACGTCCTGCAGCACCACCTCCAGGGAGGACTCCGACTCGTCGAGGAACTTCGAGAGCAGGTCCTGCCCCATGAAGTAGGCGCTGAGGGTGCCGGACACGCCGAAGCCGCCCTCGTGAATCTCCGTAGCGGAGCGCTGGCCGATGACGCCCTTCGTGGAGCGCCCGTTGGTGATGTCCAGGTCCAGGGACGTGACGTTGGCCACCAGCTGCCCGCCCTCGCGCAGGCTGCCGGTGAAGGCGTCGAAAGGGCTGTTGGTGCCCGGGGGCGTGACGGTGGCCGCGTGCGACGCCGTGGCCATCTGCATGTCCTTGCCCAGCAGCGCGAAGGTGCCGGTGATGATTTCCTCCGGCTTGATGGAGAGCTTCAGGCTGTCCACCGCGCAGCCGCGGTAGAGGGCGTACTGGTTGATGTCCGTGAAGGCGCGCTCGAAGGAGAACGTCTTCAGGACGGTGCCGGACTTCAACCGGCGGCCCACCAGCGCCACGGTGCGGCCGGCGGCGGCCACGTCGTCCTCCAGCTCCCGGTCCAGGGTGAGGGCCTCGGCGGTGACGGCTTCGACGCGCGCCCGTCCGTTGTTGTCGGCTTCCGCGAAGCCGGACACCAGCACCTGGTCCCCGGGCAGGAAGCCGTCCGCGAGAAAGCTGCCGGCGGTGCGCACCACGGCGCCCGCGTCCGCGGCGAGGGAGACGCTGCCGGTGGTGGCCGTGGCCCAGGCGCCGCTGAGGGCGGCCTCCAGCAAGTCGTCGAAGGTGCCGAGGGAGAGCTCGACGCCGATGTCCCCGCCGACGCTCACCATGCCGTGGCGCAGGTCAGAGAGGTGCCTGTCGGCGCGAATCTCGTTGGACTGGTAGTTGGCCTTGCTGAGGTTGAGGCCCGTGCTGGTGAAGCGCAGGGCCTTGTAGGTGGTGCTGGCCGCGACGCCGAAGCTGGCCTCGGAGGTGAAGCGCAGCGCGGTGCGCTGGCCGGAAGCGGAAGGCATGGGTTTCTCCTGTCGCGCGAGGCGACGGTGCTACGCGTGGACGAGCCAGAAGACGGAAACGGGACGCATCCACCAGGGCTCCTCACGGAGGCCCGGCCCGGCGGAGGCGGACTGGATGCGGACGACGGTGGCGCCCGCCTGCAGCGAGGTGCCGCGCGCGAAGCCGTCGCACACGGCCTGGGCGGCGGTGTTGGCGGGCCCGGCGCCCTCGCCCAGGGGGAAGAAGAGGGACACCTGGAAGACGCCTGGGTGGCGCGTCTGCGCGTCCTGGCCCAGGCCGGCGGGGGCCGTGCGCGCGGGCAGGTGGTCCACCCGCGCCCAGGGCGTGCCCTCCTTCGGGGCGAAGAGGACGTTGGGGAAGGCGATGTTGTCCGCCCCCACCACAGGCGCCAACACCCCTGCGGCGTGCGCCTCCAGCGCCTGGGGGATGTCCAGGAGGACGGTGCTCACTTCGCCGCCTCCTCGAGGATTTCATCCACCTGCGCGAGGGTGGTGCGCACCATGCCCTTCGGGGCCTGCTGGCTCCAGCCGAACTCCAGCCGGCGGGCGTAGGGCAGGTTGTTGGTGATGAAGACGGTTTCACCCACCTGCACGCCCTCCAGCTTCGCGCCCTCGCGGGAGACAACGGCGCTGCCGTCCTTGTCCTCCGCGTCCACGGTGCCGGCGGGCTTGTCGCCAATGCCCACCTGCCAGTTGCCCCGGAAGCGCCCGGTGTCCACCGGGGACGCGGTGACGACGTTGGCCAGGACGCCCAGCGCCGTCTTGCGCACCATCTCGTTGGCACGTGCCTCGGTGGCCTTCACGAAGGCCTGCACCTGCTTGCTGAAGCGCGCCCCCTTGCGGATGCGCCTGTCCACCTTCGTCATGCGGACACCCGGAGGTTGAAGAGGATGGGGGTGCCGCCCAGCTGCGTCGGCGGGTCCGTCCGCAACACGCGCCAGGTGCGTCCCTCCAGGGGGCCCACGGTGTCGCCCGGCGCCGGCACCACCGGCAGGCCGCTGGCCGCGACGAGCACCTTCCGCCGGTCCGCGCGGGTGGTGCCGCCGTCGGCGAGGCTGTCGCCCTCCCTGTCCTGTCCGCTGTCGGCCTGTACCAGCGCATGGACGGGGTACGTCGCCGTGGAGGCCACCACCTTCGCGGTGGCCACGTCGTAGGCGCCCGGCCCGGCCCGCGTGAGGGTGGCCTCCTGGCCGTAGCGCTTCACCAGCGCCAGGGCCTTCTTCGCCAGCCTGTCCGCCTGGGCGCTCATCCGCGCACCGTGGTGTGGACGCGGATGCCGCCCGGGCTGCCCTGGACGAGGGGCCCCAGCAGCGCCAGCACCTGGGAGGGGATGGGCCGGTGCGTCTCCTTGGACGTCTTCAGGGGGCCCACCGTCACGCCCTCGTCCACCACGGGGCCGAGGCCGGCCGTCCAGTCCTCGCCCAGCAGCCTGAAGGCGAACTCCGCCACCGCGGACTTCACGCGCCGGGGGACGGCGCCCTCCGCCACCGGGCACCCGTCGAGCACCACGCCCCGGCGCGGCCAGGCCAGGGCCTGCTCCGCGTCAGCGCGCGCGCCCAGCCACTCGCAGCGGGAGTCCAGGACGGACGTCGCCCACTTCAGGTGCCGCTCCTTGGCCGCCTCGTCAGCGGCGGCCCAGGCGTCGTTGTGGCCGCGCGCCGCGTGGTAGGCATCCGCCTCCACGACGTCGCAGTAGGAGTCGGCGAGTGGGCCGCCGGGAGTGGTGTCGAGTGCCATGGGCAGCTCCTCGTGCGCGGACTACTTCGCCGCCTTGCCGGGTTTGGGCGGCTTCTCCTGAGACTCAGCGGCGGGCGCCTCGGTGGCCGGCGTGGTGCCGGCGGCCTTCATCGCCTCCGCGCGCGCCAGCCGGGCCTCCAGCTCCTCACGCAGGCGGCGCGACGCCTCCAGCTCGGCGCGGAGGTCCTCCATCGCGTCCTGGATCTGCGTCACGTCACGCGCGCTCACTGCAGGGGCCGCCTCACCGGCGGAGGACTTCTCCTCCTGGGACTTCTTCCAGGCCTGGTGCGCGGCCCGGCCCTCCACGCTGCCCTCGGGGTACGCGCTGTAGTAGCGCGAGAGGATGCGCTGCGCGTGCTCGCTGCCGCGCGAGGGGAGGATGCACTCCCCCTCCTCGAAGCGGAAGCCGCCCAGCTCGATGTCCTTGCCCGCGTGCGGGCCCACCAAAACCATACGAATGCCGTCCATGCGAAAGGCTCCTGTGCTGCGAAAGGTGTGAGAGGGAGACGGAGAGGCGGCCACGGGCGGCCGCCCTCTCCCGGCTGCATCAGTTGAGGCGCGCGGTGCGCACGCCCTTCACCACCGCCAGCGCGTAGTCGTTGTAGTTGGCCAGGCCGCAGTACCAGACGATACGGTCGATGCTCTCGTCCTTGTCCTGCGACTCGCCCACCGTCTTGATGTGGATGCCGGCGCTGGCGCCCGGGGCCGTCAGGCCGGCGATGCCCACCTTCCGGCTGCCGTCGTCGAAGCAGCCCGCGGCGATGGAGGTGCAGTCCGTCGCCGTGCCCTGCGTCTGGTTGGTGGGGATGGAGTCGTTCACGAAGATGGGGACGCCCCGGTACACCGGCACCGTCTTGCCGCTCGGCAGGGTGATGACGTCGTTGATGCTCGCCCCGCCCAGCTTCCGCAGGAAGGCGTAGTGCAGGTTGAGGAGCACCTCCGGCATGGTGATGAAGTCCACCTCGCCGTCCTTCGCCTTCACCTTGGAGATGAGGTCGTCCAGGATGCCCACGTCGTAGAGGGCGCCGTTGGTGCCCGCCACCAGCGTCTGGCCCGCGGCCACCTGGGCCAGCAGCCCGGGGAACTCATTGCCGAGGCCCGTGCCGTTCATCAGCATGTTGCGGTACTGGCGCCCCGCGGCCTTCGCCTTGCTCGCCAGCTGGTACGTGCGCTGGTCGTTGACGTTGGAGCGCGTCGCCTGGATGAGGCCGTCCACCTCTGCGTCGCCGATGATGCGCGTCAGCGTCGCGGTGGCCTGCTCCACGGTGGCAGGGTTCTTGGCGGTGATGGTGCCGCCCACGCCGAGCACCTGCACGTCGCCCAGCACGGACTCCTTGTTCCACGTGTGCGAGTTGCCCTCCAACTCGTCGAAGGGCAGCCGCTCGAAGAGACGGTCGGTGGTGACGATGGTTTCGACGACGCCGGCAATCAGCTCGTCCTGGCACAGCTTCGCGGACTCGGTGAGGGTGATGGAAGGCATACGGGTGAACTCCTCCTCGGGGCGAGGGAGGTGAAACAGGGGCGGGAGACGCGCCAAGGGCGAAGGGGTGTCAGGACCCCTGGGCGGATGAAAGGGATTGGACGAGAGGGGCACTGCCGGGCATCCCGCCCGGTTCGCCTCGGCTCCGCATCACGCGTTGCCAGGGGCCTCCTACTTGCTGCGACTGGCCAGGCCCGCCGCGATTCGCTGCGTCGGGCTCAGCTTGTCGCTACCGCTGGGCATCGCGCCCGTCTTCGGCTTCGGTTGCGTCCCGCTTCCGGAAGCACCCGTGCTGTCGAAGGCACGGGCGAAGTTGGTGTCCTTCTTGAGCTCCCCGACGAACTCTCGAATCGTCAGGAAGCCGCCCTTGCCGTTGCCGCGAGGATCGCCCTCCGCGTCAACAACCCGAGCCAAGAAGCCACCACCTTCCTCAATCACTTTCACATGCTTCTGCACGTGAGGCAAGAGCAACACAGCGCTGCCCTTCATCTCCGCGATGGCCGCCGTCGCCTCCGCCTCCACCAAGTGCTTGTGCAGCGAGCCGCGCATGCGCTCCACGACGGCGTCGCGCTCGCCGAGCGCCTTCGCGTGGCCGGACTCGAGGTCCGCCTTCAACTTCTCGAAGTTGGCGGCGCCCTCCTTCCCTTCCTGGGCCTTCGCCAGCGCCGCCTTCAGCTCGCCGACGGACTTCTCCACATCCTCGGGCGTCTTGCCGAGCTTCAGCCACGCCGCCTGGGCCGCCGTCAGCGCCTTGCTGCTTTTGCGCTCCTTGTCCAGGGCGGTGGTGAGCCCGCTGTGGTCCATGCGCTTGAAGACGTCCGCATCGAGGGTGAACTTCCCGCCCTCCCCCTTCGCGTACAGCCCGCGGAACTTCTCCGGGACGATGTCCAGCGCGTCCAACTCCTGCTGCCACTCGAATTCCACGTGTCTGCCTTTCTCGGCCCGGTGGGCCGGCTACAGCTGTGCCTTCTTGAAAGCGGCGGCCTCGGTGGCGCGCAGCGCGTCCAGGGTGAGCGTCTTGCCGCTGGCGTCGGTGAAGCTGCCGAGGCGAAGTCCCCCGTCGCGGAAGAGGCGGCCGCGCGCGGGGCCCAGCACCTCGTCCTGGAAGCTGGTGGGCTGACGGCGCAGCCAGTCCTCGTAGGACAAGCCCTTGGGCGCGGAGCCGATGTTCTCCTTGGCCCAGCGCTCGCGGATGCGCTTCACCGCCGCGCCGCGCTCCTTCTCCGTCATGTCCTTCCAGGCCTCGCCGGCCTTCGCCTTCGCCTCGGCCCGGAAGTCGATTTCCCGGTTCCGCCTGTCGCGGGTATCCCGGACGGTGGGCCTGTCACCCACGAGGCGCACGCCGTCGATGACGGGGACGGTGGTGCTGCGGCAGCGCCAGTGCGCGGGCGGGCGCGGGCCCCCGCGCACCGGGAAGGTGTGGCCGTCGCGGGAGGCGCACAGCAGCGTGGTGCGCCCATCCAGCGTGGACACCCACCGCACCTCGCGAACCAGGTCCTCGTTGGCCCGGTACACCTCTTCCCGGGCCTGGGTGGCCACGTGGTTGAGGGCAGTGCGCGCCACGGCCTCCGCTCCGCGGCGGCTACCTTCCAGCGCCCCGTCCCCGCTGACGAGGTCCCGGACAATCTGCTGCGTCGTCCGGCCCTCCACCACGCCCGCCTGGATGGTGCGCTCGATGCGCGCCAGGTCCGCCGGCTCCATGCCGGCCACCCACGTCTCGAAGACGGCGCCGTTGAAGGGCCTGGAGAAGACGGCCGCCTCCAGCACCTCTGCCGTGGGCGCGGCGATGGAGACGTCCACGATGAGCGTCTCCTCCAGCAGGGCCGCCTGCCACCGCGCCTCGTACGCCGCGAAGGAAGCGGCCTCCTCCTGCAGCGTGCTGGAGATGGCGGCGTAGGCACCGGCCCGGAGGGTGCGCACCTCGGACAGCAGGCCGGCGATGCGCTCCGTCGTCTCGCGGCCGGCGTCGTACCCGCCCGCGGCCTCGATGGCCTGGAGGCGCGCGGCGAGCTGCTCCGTGAGGCGCTCCTCCGTGTCGTTGAGGAGGGCCACCACGCGCCGGGCGACGCCGGCCTTGTAGCGCTCCAACTGCACGGCGTGCGCGACGGAGCGCTCCAGCAGTTCCTCGTTGGCCGTGGGGAGGGCAGTGCTCACAGCGTCCCCCGGATGGGTGTGTTGGAGCGCCGTTCGCGGAGAAGCTGCGCCTCACGCAGCTCACGCAAGCGGCGGCGCACCTTCCGCGCACCGCGGCGGTTGGGACGGAACCAGTGGGCGGCCCGCGCGAAGTCTTCTGTGAGGCACGACAGTTGCTCCCCAAGGAGTCCTGCGGCGCACAGCGTCTCGTCATGCAGCAGCTTCACTGGGCACCTCCGGCCGGCGTCGTGCGGAGGCTGCCCAACGCGGGCCCCTCGCTCGCCAAGCGCTCCCCGTCCACCGCCACGTCGAAGTCGGCCATGAGGACGCCGCGGCGCTTGAGCTCCGCGAGGAAGGCCTCGCGGGAAATCTCCCGGGCCGCGCGCGCCTTGAAGAGGACGTCCAGGCCCTGCGCGTCGGCCTCGGAGATGCCGAAGTCAGTGTGCACCTCCACCTTCAGCTTCGCGTCCTCCACCTCCAGGCCCAGCCACCGGGCCGCAAAGTAGAAGGCCAGCTCCAGCGCGTCGCTGAAGGACTCAGCCATGGCCTGCAGCTCGGAGTGAGCCTGAGCGGTGTTGATGGACTTCTCGGTGGCCGTGGTGGAGCCCGATTTCCGGACGAGGAGCTCCACGCCCAGCATGGCCATCTCTTCCTTCAGGTCCTCCAGGTCCTGCCGGCCGGCCGTGATGGCCGCGCCGGTGTGCTCCACGTAGTAGAACTTCCCCTGCGGGCTGCTGGTGGTGAGGAGCGCGTGGGGCCCCACCGTCACCTTCCCCGAGCCTCGCCCCTCCCCTTCCCCGCGGTCCTGCTCCAGCCCGGAGGCCGCCAGCATGGGGAAGCGCGCCACGGTGAGGACGTTCCGCTGGTCGCTGGCGGACTGCCAGTGCTCCACGTTCTTGTCCGCCAGGTCCATCAGCGGCGGCTTCGCGGCGCACAGGGCGGTGCGCTCCCCTGCGTACCAGGTGACGAGGGGGATGAAGCCCAGCGTGTTGCGGCCGCTCGCCACCTCCTTCCACTCGCTGGTGCCACTGCGCTCGTGGATGGCCCAGGAGTCGCGCTCGAGGACGCGCACCCGCTCCACCAACACCTCTTCGAAGCCATTCCGGCGCGTCTCGCTCTCGCGGATACGCACGTGGGTGAGCACCTCCACCCCGCCCACCGTCTCCGCGTACGCGGCGATGAGGGACTCGGCGGAGACGTGCGCAAAGTACGGGCGGAGGCCGGCGCGCTGCTCGTCCTCCAGCGTCTTCACCGTCTCCGGATCCACCACCGGGAAGTCCACGAGGATGTGGGCGAGGCCCTTGGCCAAGCCGTCCCGGAAGACGCCGCGGGCCCAGGCGGTGATGTCGCTGCCCTGCCTGTCCACGTCGTCCACCAGGACGCGCAGCGGCTCCGGTGCGGAGTCGCCCAGGCGCACGGGCTTGGCGAAGGGCTTCGCCGCAAGGTTGCGTGCCGTCTTGCCGAAGACGTTGAGGAGGACGGCGCGCTGGAGGCGCTCCCTGTACGCCGCCTCCTCCTCCGCGTGGTACTGCGGCAGGTAGGTGCGTCCGGCGGCGCGCATGGTGCCGGTGCCTCCAAGGAGGGCCAGCACGAGGGCCCAGGCTGGCTGCATGGCTCGGTAGGCGCTGCTGGGAGTGCTGACGTCGGCGGCACCGCTCATCCGGACACCACGAGGAAGGGGCCCCGCACGCCGTTGTTGAAGCGCTCCGCCGCGCGCAGGGCGGTGCGCACGCGCTCCACCGGCTTCACGCCCTTGGTGGCGAAGAGGGCCCCGCGAGCGACGTCCGCTCCGCAGCCGACGGCTGCGAAGGAGTCCCGCGACTCGCCCACCTGGTAGTCGTTCTCCACCGTGAAGAGGCGGCCGGCGACGCCTACCAGGAAGTGGCCACCGCGTTCCTGCCCGTTTTCCTGGTGCGCGAAGCCCGAGTCCTTCAACGCCGCGCGCAAAGCATCGACGAAGTCCACCACCATGAAGCGCTCCAGAGCGCTCCTCCGGCGAGGCGGGCCCGGCGGCCGGAAGGCGTGGCGCAGCACCTGTCCCATCCGGAAGGAGGTGGTGAAGCCGAGGACGTAGGGCCCGTTGCGGAAGACCTTCGGGTCCTTCCGCACCACCAACTGCCAGCTGTTGGAGCCAGCGCTGTCCCCGCCCACGTACACGCGCCCCTGGTGCACCACTCCGGCAATGCACGTCACGACACCACCTCCATGCGGCGGATGGCTGCCTCGCCGCGCACCGCGGTGAAGACGCTCGCCACCACGTGGCCCTGCATGGCGGACGGGCCGGACAGCAGCAGGTGCAGCACCTCCGGCCTGTTCGCGCGGAGGGACTCGCGGACCGAGGCCTCGTCGGTGCGCGACAGCCTGGCGGGCCCACCCGGGTGGGTGTGCCAGTCGCCGAGGTAGCGCAGGCGCGGGCGCACCCGGTCCAGGAGCCGGTGGTCGTGGGCGCGGTCCGCGTCGTAGCCCACGCGTCCGCGCACGGCACGCCTTCCGGGGCCGGTGACGGCGAGCACGTGGGCTTCACCGTCCACTATGGCGCCCAGCAGCAGGCCGTCCGTCTCCAGCGGGGCGCGCACCCGCGCCAGGCGCAGGGCCTTGGCCAGGACGCCAGGCGCCAGGCGCACGCGGTAGCCGTCGGAGACGTAGAGGGCCGGAGCGGACGCGGTCGGCAGCGGGCAGGCCATCACCGGTAGCTCCTCACCTGGAAGGTGGCGGTGCCCTCGCCGAGCATCAGCTCCGTGAGGGCCCACACCTCCGCGTCCATGCGGTTGGGGCTCCAGGTGGACTCCCCGGGCACCCACGTCGTCTGCTCGTCCTCCAGCGCGGGCAGGCGCCCCACGTGATGGGCCATGCCGCGCTCGAAGAGGGCCGCCACCGGCTCCGCGCGCTTCGCCTTGCCGCGCGAGGCCGTCACCACCTTCACCGTGACGTGCTTCTTCGTCTCGCGGGCCTTGGCGCGGAGGTTCGTCTCCACCATGTCGCCGCCGAAGTTCTTCTCGCCGACGATGGCGTCCGCGCTCTCCTTCTCGTAGACGGCCAGGGACTTCGCGGCCCAGGCCTCCGCGGAGTACTTCCCGGAGTCGTCGCGCCAGACGTAGGCGTGGCCGTTGCTGGCCTTGCCGGCGCAGACGATGCCCACCTCGTCGTTGGCGGGCCCGTCGCCGCCGGCCGGGTCCACCGCCACCACCACGCGCACCATGGGCAAGGGGTTGCCCTCGGCGTCCTTCGGCAGCGCGGAGACGCGGGTGTTGTCCAGCACCTCCTGCGTCCACAGCGCCCCCACCGCCGCGGCCTTGAAGGCCTCCTCCACCGTCGCCGGGTACTCACGGCGGAAGTCGTGGATGCCCTTCTCGTAGACGGAAATCTTCGCCCTGCGCCAGGCGAGCTGCGCGTCGTCCAGTTCGTAGCCGTGCGCCTCGCGGCAGAGGGCGGCATACCGCTCCTCCTCGCTGGTGCGCTCGAAGCCCGGCAGCACTTCACGCCGGTACTCCTCCTGCCAGAACCACGGCACGAAGATGAGCTCGAAGTCGTTCTCCCCCTTCTGCGCCGCCATGCACAGGTGGTGGAAGAGGCCCTGGGGCCCGTCGCTGGTGCTCTCCAGGATGACTTCGGTGCCCGGCGCCGTCGGCACGCCCTCCATGACGCCGCGCATGTGCGTCGCGGCGTTGGGCCAGAAGGCCACCTCGCTGCCGTGGAAGTACTGGATGGTGGAGGAGCGGCCCGTCCCCTTCGCGCCCGCGGTGCCCACCTTGTAGCCGGAGGAGAGCTTGTCGAAGAGGAGCTCCTTCGCGTTGGAGGCGCTCGTCGAAGGCTTCACCAGCACCGGGACGTGGTCGTGGTACCTCTTCGCCATGTCGAAGAGGTTCACCGTCGCCGCGTCCTCGTGCGTGAGGATATAGGCGCGCACGCCCTTCAGGTGGCTCACCTTCCAGTAGAAGCGGGCCTCCACGTACGTGCTGCAGCCCTGCTGGCGTCCCTTCAGGACGATGGCGCGCACGAAGCCCCGGCGCTTCAGCTGCGCCTCCAGCCGCTCGTGGATGTACAACTGCGCGCGGTTGAGCTTCAGCGCCGGCAACTCCCCGCCCGTCACCTCCTTCGGGCGGATGCGCAGGCACCGCGAGGCGTAGTGCGGGAAGTCGTCCTTCAGCCGCTGGCGGATGGCCTTCTCCCGCGGGGAGAGGGGCGCCGGGTCCGCGCCCTGGTGGGCCGTCCCGGCCACGCGGCGGCGGGCAGGGGCGCTCATTCCAGCTCCCCCAGCGCGTCCTCGTGGCTGAACTGGACGGTGGTCTCCACCTTGTCGACGAAGAGGCGCAGGTGCTTACCCAGTAGCTCCAGGGACTTCGGCTTGTCCCAGAGCTTCACCTTGGCCACGGTGCCGATGGCCTCGCCCTCCACGGTGAGCTGCTCCACCTCGATGGAGGAGATGGCCCGGCGCAGGTGGGCAGGCATCTCCTTCAGCGGCAGCAGGGCTCCGGTGGGACTGAAGGCATCGCCGATGTCCGTCCGGGCGATGAGGAGCAGCTCGCGCAGGACGTCGTCCGCCTTCACCTCGACGCGCTCAGCACGGGCCTTCTGGGCCGCCGCCACGGCCTCCAACACCTTGACATTCCTCAACATGCGGCTGCCCTGCGACTCGGCGGTGCGCTCCGAGTAGCCAGAGGCCCGGGCGGCCCGGGTGGCGTTCAGGTCGAGGAGGTACTCCTGGACGAAGCGCTCCTGCTTCGCCGTCAGCGCCTGGGCGCGCGACTCATCCGCCGGGGTCTTCCGGCCAGGGCGCGTGCTGGGCTTGCGAGGAGGCGTGCTTCCCACGCCGCCGAGTCTCCGGTGTCGCGTGGACAACGTCCGGCCCGGGCGCGGGAGGCCGACCCTTCTTCATGGGTACCGGCGACTTCTCGCCGGTCCTCCCCCTGGAGAAGCCGTGTCCGACGATCCGCGCTACTGCCCCGCATGCCGAACCCACAACCGCCCCTCCGCGCACCACGGGTGCCCCGGCCTGGAGGAACTCCGCCAGCGCGCCGAGCGGCTCAGTACCTGCCCGCACACCTACGCGTCCCGCGTCCCGGGGAAGAAGGACTGGTACTGCTCGGACTGCGACTACCTCGGACCGCGTCCCAAGGGGACCGGTCCGCTCGGCTGACGCGCTCAGTCCTGGCCGTCCACGTCGTCCTCCCACAGCGCGAGCTGTCCCTCCGGCTCCGTCCGCTTCCGCGGGGCTCGGGGGGCCGTCTCTACTTGGGCTGCCGGGGGCAGCTCCTTTTGCGCGTAGGCCTGGGCCGCCTTCCGGAGCCTGTCCTGGGCCCGAGAGAACTCCTCCTCGTCCCCGTCGTCCGCCTCGGCGTACGCCAGGGCCGCGGCCGTCAGGCGCTCCCAGGGCGTGGCGTAGGGCTCTCGCAGCGGATCCGACATGGACTGCCCGCGGCGCTGCCGCATGAGGTGTCCGTGGCAGCGCCGGTGCCTGGGCGCCCGGGGCCGGGTGCAGTCGCCTTCGGAGCACTGGTCTGGAGAGCGGCAGGAGGACATGGACGCCCCTACTGTGCCGCACGCCCGGACGGCGTGCACGTAACGCGGCGGTCCGCTACGACGTCATCTTCCCTTCCGCGGGCGCGTCCAGTTCCCGCAGGGCGTCCTCCAGCCACTTCACCTGCTCCTGCTGGAGCTCATCCGGTACCTCATCCGCCTTGAGCGCGGCCAGCGCGTCCTCCAGGCGGCGCTTCCTCCCGGCCTTCGTTCTCAACAGGCTGGCGCCTTCGATTGTGCGCTCCACTTCGATGCGCGAGGCCTCAGCGAGAAGAAGCTGCCGCGACTCGTCGGTCCACAACAGGCGCAGTGAATCTCGAAGTGCGGACCTTCGCCCCTCCGGACTCTTCCGGTCTTCAATCTCTCGCTTTGCCTTGGCAATTATCGCCGACTCCGTTGGGACTCTGTCCGGATGAACAAGGTCAAGCTGCACACCGAAGCTGGTCCGCCAACCAGACTCCATCAGCTTGCCACCGAGAATTGTTGCCTTACAGGTTGCCACTTCACCCTTCGCCTGCATTGCATTCAATAGTTCCCGAAACTCCCGCACGACTCCAAGAGGCAGATCTCCAACTCGGCGGCCTTCAACAAAAACTGCAACGCCACCACTCATCTTTCCGACCCTGGGGACGCAGACAAGAGTAGCCGTGGTTGAGTACCTGTGAGTCTCATCCGTCCGCCCCGAAGCAATCTCCTCCAACTCTTGTTGATAGCGCGACTCCCCATCGACATCCACACACGCGCCACCAGCCAGGAACTGGGGGGTCAGTCCTGCGATGGATTGAGGCAACAACGCTGGGCCCTCAAGACTGCGTTCGCCCTTCTTGCTTGCCTCAGACAGATTCGAACCGAACAGGTAGAAAGCCAGCAACACGACGCAGCAAATCACACAAAACCAGCCCATTTAGACAACACCTCCCCAGCCCTCGATCCAGCGTCTACGACTGCCGATCAATACCGCGACATTGGGCCGTTCCTGTTGTAGCCAGCCCCCTCTGTCGAGGATGGGCGCAATAGAATCCTTTAGCAGGCGCAGCCAGGTCCCTTGCGACACGTGTTCCCCGACGGGATGCACGAGTCCCCGCACGCCTTGCTCCCGGATCCGCAGCGCTTGCAGCAGGTTCCCCCACCCGACGGAACACCGCTCGTTGCAGCAATGCAGGTGGTGGTGTCGTGGTCGCAGTAGGAGCGCTCACCGCAGTCCTCCTGGAGCACCCAGGATTGGCTCTCCGCCGCGGCATCACAGCGAAGGACTTCCCCTCCTGAGTAGCTGCACGCCACGGCACCGAGGCGCTCCTCAGTACAGGAATCACCCGCTTCCGGCGTAAAACATCCCTGAAGCAGCACCGCGCACACCAGAACACCGCAAAGCCTAGACATCGTTCCCCCTACCGCATGCGCGAGGCGCACACCGAATAGTTGGGACTCCCTGTACTCGACGCCCGAGTGCCTCAGCCATCCCCCGAGAGAGGCATCTCACGACGTAGCATTCTGGGTCAGCTACTACTCCCTCTTCTGGCCTCCGGCACGGACGGGCTCCCACTGCGCCCAGCCCCACCGGGACATCTCGCCGGGCGGACCAGGGACGAGGACGCGGCTTCAGCGCCTGCCGTCTGAGACCCGGTGGTAACCGTGCGGGGGCGCCACGCCTGCGCCCCCCCCCTGCACCGGGCACGGCAGATCCTCGCGTTCTCGGTGGCAGGCGCAGGGCGTCATTGCCCACCACCCTTCGTCAGCTGCGAATCCGGCAGGCAGGAAACGGCTACACCGTCTCCTGCGTCTTGGGCTTCAGCGGCACCGGCTGCGCGCCTGCGGACGGCAGCGGGTCCAGGAACTCGATGCCGTTGCCGTGGAGGACGACGCGCCGTCCGCCCAGGCTCGCCACGTCGATCTCCTGCCCCGAGGGCTTCAGGATGATGGTGCTCCACTCACCGCCGCGGTGCCGCACGCCCACGAAGTGCGGGAAGTCCACGGTCTCCCAGGGCTTGAGCGTGGCCACGCCGTTGTTGGTCTCCATCCTCGCAGCATCACCTGCGGCGTAGACCGGGTCCGGCGGTGCGCTTCAAGAATTCGGTAGCCCTGCGCCGGTGCCGCAGCGTCGGGAGGGCGGATGCAGTCGCCCTCGGAGCAGCGGACTGGAGGGCGCCAGGAGGACTTGGACGCTCCTGCTGTGCCGCAGGGCCGGGAGAACAGCACCGGAAGCGGCGGGCATGTCAGCCCCGGCAGGTAGGCTTCTCTCGCATCATGGACGCCAAGTCATCACACAGGAGGAACCACCATGGCCGAATCGACCATCAAGCAAACCGCCACAACGGAATGCGAACACAAGAGCATCAGCCGTGAGCTCATCATGGGCTGTCACACTGGGGACTACGAGTGCAACGACTGCGAGGAGACCTTCTCCCTCGCCGAGAAGACGAGGATCGAGGAGGCCCATAAGCAGAACCAGAAGTAGACGTCGTCACAACGCAGGGACACTACGACCGCCAGCCTGCTTAGCGCTGGCGGCCCTCGCGACAAACACGAACCGGCACTGACAAACCGGTTGTGACGCAGCCAGGCTCGGCTACTTGTCCCAATGGATCTTAAGAAGCCCGTACACGAGCTGGAGCACCGCAGCGGTCGTACCGACCGCTTTGATGATCCACATCTTCATGATGGGGTCGCCCATGGACGCACCCCTCCCCTTTCTGCGGGGAGAGAGCTTCGACACGACGGATGCCAGTCGCGATGTGCCGAAGTTCCTCTCCGCGGATTGTGATGAACTTCCATGCTTCGCATGCCCTGCACGCTTTGATCGTCTTCCCACTCCTCTTCCTTCCCTGACTTCCTTCTGCATGAAGTGCTGCACCGTTGCGTTTGAACGCAACGGTGTGCATGCTGTCCGGGCCAGTCGCGGTGTGCCGAAGGGCCTCTGCGACGAAGGGCGTCCACCTTCGCGGGGTGGGCGCCCTTTGTTTTTGAGGCACATTCGAACGCACCGCTTGCGCTCGGACGAACCCAAGCTATGGGGGGTCCTTCGGTGTGTCAACGCAAGATCCCGTGTAAACCTGTAGCGGGAGCCGGCTCAATCTTTGCAATCTATATCACTTACGAACATCAATTCTGCGGTCGTCCAAGCGACATTTACACCGGCGCGAGCGTCTCCGTAGTGCCAGATTTCCATTAGCTGCCGCCGTCGCCCGTGTTGACGGTACGTCAGGGCTTCTTCCCACCTGGGGTAAAGGACGGCGTGGCTAGGGCCGCGAGCCCGCGCAGCGGCCGGGCCGTGGTCTTCTTCTCCGCCTTCGGCTTCCGCTCCCTGGGCGCGCGGGGAGCGGCGGACTCGGGCGGCACCGGGGGTGGAGGCGGGGCCAACGCATCCTGGGCGCGGACAGCCGCGGCGAGGGCGTCATCCCCCCAGGAGAGCTCCACCAGCACCGAGGACTCGCCCTGGGCCTGGGCGTACACCCAGCGCACCAGCGGCGAGGCATCGTCCAGACGCAGCTGCCGGGCCACCTCGTCGCGGATGCTCTTCATGGAGATGGGGAGGTTGTCCCCGCTGTCGAGCGTCCCCGGGGACACGCGCGTCAGGCGCACCACCAGGAGCGCGGGCCCGCTCCAGCCAGGCCACAGCAGATGGGTGGCGTCGCGCTGCCCCTTGGAGCGCTTGTGGCGCTGCATGTGGTGCTCACGCCGGTTGGAGGTGTTGACGGTCTCCACCGGCACCTCGAAACGGATGCAGCTCATGGACTTGTCTCCAAGGCGGTGGGGGATGCTCCGCGTGCACGAGGCTCCACCCAGCCGGAGACGCTGTCCGTCGTGAGGCGCGGCACGTCCGCCTCCAACCGCACCGCGCAGCCCCGGCACAGCGGATGCCCCCACACCACCAGGGAGGACGCCGTCCCGCATCCGGTGGCGCATGGTGCACTCGGCTCCTCACCACGGCCGACGCTCAGCTGCGCGCGGCGACGGGCCTCCGCGGGGGACAGCTGCGTAAGGCCCACGCTGCCCAGCTCGGCCCCGCCCTGCCCCGGGACGTGCCGCCGCCACACCTCGGCACCGATGAAGGCCCGGGAGGCGCACACCGGCTGGCGAGACTGCCCCCAGGTGTCCTCCAGCCACGCGAGCCAAGCCGCGCGCAGGCGCCCCTCGTCGCCTCCGACGGCAGCCAGCGCGTCCGCGTACCAGGTGCCCCAGCCCGGCGGGGGCGCTTCGGGGATGGCGCGGCCGAAGCGCCGGCAGCGCTCCTCCTGCGTCCACGAGAAGAACACCTTGTCCGGGCTCGGCGCGTCGTCCTCCATCCACTTCGGCCGGGCCTTGCGGACGACGGGTGCCCCCGGGACAGGGGCTGCCGGGGACGTGTCCCCTCCGGCGCGGGACAGGGGGACAGGGGACATGTCCCCGGGGACAGGGGGACAGGGGACAGGGGACACGTCGCGCGCGCTTTCAGCAGCAGCACGCTTCTTCTG
>NZ_RAVY01000359.1:0-3557 GCF_003611625.1 Corallococcus sp. CA054B | reverse complement strand
GGAGCTGCGCGAACCCACGCCGGCCCCGAAGGCGCCCGAGCCCAAGCCAAAGAAGGAGAAGCGCCGCCGCGCGGGGTGAGGTGCGCGGCATCCCGTTTCCGGGGAAGACCCGGTAGGCTGGGCGTGCCATGCAGGCGTGCCCCTTCTGCCAGACGACGATGCGCAACACCTACGCCCGGGGGCTGGTGCGCGACGAGTGCGGTGCCTGCGGGGCCGCCTGGTTCGAGGAGGAGATGCTGGCGCGCGTCGTCGGCGGGCCCACGCTGACGGCTGTCTTCGAGCAGGCGAAGGGCAAGCCCGGGCGGTGCAAGGGCTGTGAGGCGTCGCTCCAGTACGTCCCGGGCTGTCCGTCCTGCGGGCGTCAGGCCCCCACCTGCCCCACGTGCGGCAGCGCGCCCCTGCCCGCGGTGGACCTGCGAGACGTGACGGTGGACGTCTGCACGAAGTGCCGGGGCGTGGCCCTGGACGCGGAGGAGCTGGCCCGGCTCCAGAAGGCGGCGGAGCCAGAAGCCCGCGAGGATGAGCCGCAGCCGGTCGCCGCCGACTTCGAGCACGAGTACGACCCCAAGCGAAGCCTGAGCCTGTTGCCGAAAGTGCGCGTGGGTGACGAGCCCGCCTGCGTGACGTGTGGCCGGCGGATGAACGTGCGCTACGGGTTCGTCTGGGAGGAGCGGCTGTACTGCGGAAGCTGCGCGCCGGAAGGCTCCGCGCCGTACACGGATGAGCTCACCAAGGCCCAGCCCAGCGAGACCTACGGCCGCCGGGCCCGGCACCTGAACAACAGCGCCGCGGAGTCCGCTGTCGTGTGGCTCTTGTCGAAGATCTTCAAATAGCCTTAGCAACAATGCGCTCAAGCTAAACAAACATTTGAACAAGACCAACAAGGCGGGAAGGACATGGAAATCAAAGATCTAGCAGGACTGTCAGAACCAGTCCAAAAGCTAATTCAGACGGTTGCCGATGGAATTGGCGCCGTTGCCTACCCCTGGATTGTTCGACGGGAAGCAAAGGCCATTGCGGAAGCCCACGAAATCCTCTCAGAGAGTGGACTGGCATTCACTTCAGCAACAATGAAAAGTCTTCCCGCGCAAATTGCATCACGAGTCGCCCACCAAGAGGCCAAACGCCAAAGAAACCTCGGGCAAGTTGTTGACGCTGCGCAAAAAGCACTTCCAGAGAACGTCTCAGGAGATCCAGTAGACTCAGACTGGATCAATCGATTCTTTGCGGTGGCGCAGGAAGTTTCGAATGAACAGATGCAGCAATTGTGGGGGCGAATGCTGGCTGGCGAAGTAGCTCGGCCTGGCGGATTCTCACTCAGAACAATTGACTGCCTTCGCAACATGAGCACCGCAGAGGCAAGGCTCTTCTCAGAGCTCTGCGAATTCACTTTCGAAACGAACTGGGGAATGCCATTTTTGCTATTTTCAGATCCATCCCTATCTGGAATGCCAAGGTTCGACAGCCCCCCGAATGAACTATGGCTCACGGATCACATCCACAAGTTCATGTCGCTCTATGTCGCCCGTGGATTCACGGATCAGAGCTTCCGTCTCCTGAACGAACTAGGGCTCATTGATGCAATAATGGGAGATGGAATCAGGCTGTCCGGGTCTGGGCATCCACACTTCAAACACACAATGCGCCTGGGCGATCGGCTGCTTACTATTGAGCATCCCGATCCAGGATTGAGAATAATGTTGCCCGTGGTCCGACTCTCATCCGTAGGCCGCGAACTCTTCCAACTTCACATTCCCGGCTTAACGCCTGAATTTGACACACTTCTCAATCAGGCGCTTTCCACAGCTGGGTGCACGACTAGGTGGCAGCCAATCCCAACCAAGACAGGCACCAAACAGCCTATTGCAAAACCAGAACAAGAGCAAAAATCACAACCTTCGTGATCTGAAATCTATTGCACAGCGCTCTTGGCGAACGAAAGTCCCATCCTAGAATACTCTACCCAATGCTCAATGGCAGCACTTCCTGCCAATCGGTTCGCCGATCAAGGTAGCAGCCCACGAATCCAAACACCTGCCTCTCCGCCGTGCTCCAGACGATTTTAACGGCAGACTTTATTGCATTGACACGTTTCCGGTCGCTCGCCCCCCCCCTACCGCTGTGTCTTATCTATCAGTCGTGGCCACCAAAGAGTGCCGGGAGACCCGCTTGACGGATTGTCGTTCTTCGCATTTCACTCCCTGACATACAGTCCGTGGCCAGGGGAGTACCAACCGTGCTTCCTCTGGAGCGGTCTCTGGCCTGCGGCTTGCTCAAGGCCTCCCTGTTCCAAACAGGGAGGCCTTACCTTGAACCGTGAGATGCAGCGGCCCATCCAGGGCCTGTTCGTCCTGCTTGTCTTTGCGTGTGCCCTGACGGCCGCGCTGCTCGTGAACCAGCTGTTCGTGGCGCTCGTGATGCCCGGCATCCGGGACACCTGGGCCGCGGCTCCGGTGCCGTCGAACGGCCCTCCCGCGATGGCGCTGGATGGGACGCGCCTGGCAAGTCTGACGGGGCTCTCGTCCGCCGCCAGCGTGGCGTTGCCTCCGGAGCCGCCGCCGGACCTGCGCCGGAGCACGCTGGGCATCCGGCTGCTGGGCACCCTGGTGGCGCAGGATCCCCGGTGGTCCATGGCCTCCATCCATGAGCTGCCGGCCGGCAGCGCCCACAGCCTGATGGTCAGTGACACCATCCAGGGGGCGCGGGTCTTCGCCATCGAACGGGAGCGCATCCTGCTGCTGGTGGACGGACGGCTCGAATACCTCGACGGGTCAGCGAACGGGGCCCCCGCTCCGCTGAACGTCCACCCAGGTGCCGCCTCGCAGGGCCTGGGCCGCGGCATCCGGGAGACAGGGCCGGACACCTACGCCGTGCCGCGCGAGGACGTCACCGAAGCGCTCACGCACCTGCCCGAGCTGTCGATGCAGGCCCGGGTGGTGCCCGCCTTCAAGGACGGCCGCCCCGTGGGCTTCAAGCTGTTCTCCATCCGCGAGGAGTCGTTCTACTCACGGCTGGGGCTGCGCAACGGAGACGTGCTCCAGCGCATCAACGGCCTGGGCCTGGACAGCCCCGACAAGGCGCTGGAGGCCTTCACCACGCTGCGGGACGCCCGGCGCATCGAGCTGCAAATCGAGCGCGGCGGAGCCCCGGTCCGGAAGACCTTCGACGTCCAGTAGGCCCCTTACGCCTGCGCCGCCGCTTAGTTCGAGGAGCAGATGCTGGCGCGCGTTGTCGGCGGACCCACGCTGACGGCCGTTCTCGAGCAGACGAAGGGCAAGCCCGGGCGAATGCAAGGGCTGTGAGACCTCGATCCAGTACGTTCCGGGCTGTCCGTCCTGCGGTAACCGTCCGGTGGACGTCGTGCCGAGAGGTTTGAGGACAGACGCGGACCGTGCTCGGCGAGCGCTGCGAGGATCGAGCTGTTCAGGGACTGGGCCTGAGCAATCGTAACCGTCCGGCCAGTGACGTGCCGGGACGCTTGAAGACAGGCCCCGGCCGTGCTCGGCGAGCGCCGCGAGGGGCGAGTTGTTCAGGGACTGGGCTGGAGGGGTGAGGCG